>DASQZP010000232.1:0-2255 GCA_035638655.1 Bacteroidales bacterium | reverse complement strand
GAAGTATACTCTTATTTTTGATTGCAATGCTTTGTATTTTGTCATATCTTACAAGTAATATTAAAGACGAGTGAGTTAAGGAGGAAGTGATGGAAAGGCTTAGCCGGTTTTTAAGGAAAAGGCGCAATGAGATAAATCGGCCTCTTCGGTGGGTAGAGAGAGAATCCAAAAAATTATATCCAGATAATAAGGATGCTCAAATCAGTAATGGATATCTATATCAGATCGAAAGTGAGAAAATCAACTTCCCCCATCCATTAAAATTACGAACCCTAGCCCAACTATACGATACAGATTATTACTACCTTCTGCAGCTCGCTGGATATATTGAAGAAAGAAAACAAGAAGATATTGATCCCAATCTGGTCAAATCTTTTAATCAGCTCACTCCTAAATTGCAAGAACACGTTATCCGGATTGTGGATGAACTTGTAAACGTTCAAGAGAACATCCGGGAAGAAATTAGATCAAAGATATAACTGATGGGTATTCTCTTTTCAGAACTGGATAAATCGGAAATCATATAGTGAACCTCAAAAAGTTCAAAAAATCGACAAGTAATGACCTCGTTTTGATGGCTCATTCTGATTATATTTCTAATTTAGGTATTGTTTTTATTGACAGTTATAATTTTCGCATCGGAGCACGAATATCTCTACTTTTTTTGCATTGTTTGCAGTTTACAGATTCTGAATTGGTGGTTGATGCGAATGTTTATGGAACCGTTTCTGATTCAGACCCTACCTAGATGGATAGTGTTTCCCACGGTGGAACTTACAAATATTCGTGACATATCAAGCGGGAATTGGTTGTTGGCAGTAGCAGATTTGAATATATTTAATACAATATTGATACAAAGAGGGTTCACTGGAAAAGTACCAGCAATTCCTCACTGAAGTATCTCAATTTATTTTTCTTTAAATCACTTGGTCAAGTCCAAGGAGAACCACACTGATGGTAGTGATGAACGCTAATTTTGGAGGCGTGTATGGCTTCTCTGTACAAACGGGACTTGAAAAATGGGAATTGGACGTGGGTATTACAATGGTATGTAAAACAACCGAATGGGACAACAAAAAAACGATATAAGCACTTAGGTTCTATAAGTAAAACACGGGCAAAACAGATAAAATCTGCAAAAGAATCTAAGCTAGCTGAAGAAAAATTTGCCCTGCTCTTTGGTGATGATGATCCAGAGATAACTCCTCTCACTATAGCTGCTCTCAAGGTGAAATTTATTGATATTAAAAAACACCAGGTAAAACATACCACCATCAAGCTATATGAGAATATGTTTAAACACCTGCGGAAGTGTCTTCCTGATCTCAGAACCGATGAATTTGATCGTGCTCATATATTAGAATATCGAAATTATTTAGTCCAAAAGGGTTTTAAAGCCCCTACGGTAAACAAACATATGAAGCTCCTAAAGGCTGTATTAAATGAAGCAGTCTATACTTTGAAGGCCTTGGAATCTAATCCCTTTAACAATTACAATGGAAATGGAGGGAAGATAAAACCGCTTCCTGAAGAGAAGGAAAACCCTCACGTAATGCCGCCCGAACATATTCAGACATTTTTTAGAGAGTTTGATAAGACTATTCCAAAGGAGTTAAGAGACTATACGTTCTTCCACACCATGTATTGTATTGGTTGCCGACCTGGTGAACTTTCACGCTTAACTTGGGACAAGGTGTATCTTGATGAAGAAATACCTTATATCGTTTTTCCTGCAAACACAACCAAAGCCAATAAAGAAAATCCTGTTCCAATACCTTCCCACCTGGTTGAGGATTACAAAATTCTCCAGGAAGAAATGCAACCAGAGGATGGAGATAGAGTCTATCCACACATCAGATTATCTGATCGCTCTCATCCATCCACGATATTTCATCAATACACCAAACGTGCTAAAATCGACGAAGAACGCCTTGGAGCAAACTACACACCATATTGGTTACGTCATACATTAGGATCGACCAGCGATGCTCCTATACAGGATATAAGTGCCCTGTATAATCATTCTGATGTGAAGGTGACCCAGAAATACTCTCACCGTCAGAATCTGCAAAGAAAAGCCAAGGTGGTAAATTCTTATCCGGCGTGGGTGGATTTAATACATGAGTAGAATGCGGATTTAACTCTCCCAAAAATTTAAAAAACCTCAATAATGTCAGGTAGAAGATCACTAATCTTGCTATTGAATGTATACCAGCGAAAAACTTTGTTTACAGGAGGATGGATTTGTATTTGTG
>DASQZP010000231.1:0-3464 GCA_035638655.1 Bacteroidales bacterium | reverse complement strand
GTGAGAAATAAAATAAAGATTAAATCCATTGATCGCAATGCACGGGAATGATTTTGGGGAGTTTGGTGGTAGAAAAAATTTAATTGAGCGGAGGGAATAATTTGAAGATTTCGGCAAATAATTCAAAATCAATAAACAAATGCATATTCCTGCGATTTCGGACACTCAGTCCTGCTGAAAGCGGACATCCAGTCCTGATTAAAACGGACACTCAGTCTCGCTGAAAACGGACACCCAGTCCTGCTGATTCCGGACACTTTTTGTACCACTCATTTTCGCAGTAATATTTCAGTTAAAATTAGTCATTTTTATATTTCTTTCTCAATGTATCTCCATTTAACTCGATACGATGGGAACTATGAACCAGCCGATCAAGTATAGCATCAGCAATGGTTGGTTCTCCGATAACATCATACCATTTATTTACAGGTAGTTGAGAGGTTATAATAGTTGATCTTTTGCCATGTCTGTCTTCAAGCAGTTCAAGCAGGATCAACCGCTGGTTGTTATCCAGCGGCTTAAGACCAAAATCGTCTATGATCAGTAAATCTTGTTTTTCTATTTTGTTGATTTCTTTAATGTAACTGCCATCGACTTTTGCGATCTTTAGTTCATCGAAGAGCTTGCCGCTGTTGCGGTAAAATACCTTGTATCCCTGCTGGCAAGCCTGATGCCCAAACGCAGACGCTAAAAAACTTTTACCCAGTCCGGTTGCCCCGGTAATAATCAGGTTTTGTTTTTTCTTTATCCAGTCACAGGTTGATAATCTAAGCATCATTCCCTTGTCAAGTTCTCTTCTGGCAGCATAATCTATTTGTTCCATGCTGGCCTGATAACGGAACCTGGCTCTCGTAACCAGGCGTTGTAGCCTTCGGTTATACCGGTCATCCCATTCGGCCTGAACAAGATGTGATATCACTTCATCGATTGTAAAATCTTTGTTTATGCCGGTTTCCAGTATTTCACGGTAGGCCCGGGTAAATCCACTCAGGCGCATCTCTTCGAGTTTTTGCATTGTTGCGGTTTGATTCATAATACATTCATTTTTAAAAGTTTATTATTTATAATTATTTTTTCCCCGTATGTTCTCATGAAAGGGAAGTTTTAGATCAACAGGGTTTTCTTCTTCATCCATCTTATGCATGTTGTTTTTCAATGCATTATTAATGAACCTGAAGGAGATTGTATGATATTCAATGGCTTTTTTACATACTTTTTCTAAGTCTTCATCTTTGTATTTTTTTCCGAGATTCAGTACACCAAAACAGGCTTTAAAAGCTTGCTGGGGATGTTCTTTGCTCTCAAGCAACAACTCTATAAAAGTTTTGATTGAACCTCCTTTTTTGCCGGCCCAACGAACAAATTTGTCGGTACTCCATCCGTTTACAAACTGATGCGTCTCGGGCATATGTTTTTTGTCGGTGGTATAGCCATACCGGGTGCGATCTCTTTTATGTAAAGCAATACGTACATTATCTTTGTAGATCTCAACCATTCTGGCGGTATACACTGTCTTTACCTTTTTACCAGTGTATTGATAAGGCACACTGTAATAATGCTTGTCTTCCCTGAGATAAATATGGTGGTGGAACTCGACTTTCGAGACCTGGTAATGCTTTATTTCATAGCGTTCTGATGGCAAGGGATTCAGCTCATTTTTTTCTATCTCGTTGAATAACTCCCTGCGACTGGTTTCCCTGCGCTGAAAAGGGGCATTGTTAACTTTTTCCAGTTCTTCCCAAATTGCCAGGTTAAGATCATGGAGTGAAAAGAAGGTCTGGTTCCTTAATTTGGCAAAGATCCGCTGGTACACGATCCTCACTGCATTTTCAACCAAAGGTTTATCTTTTGGTTTACCGGGCCTGGCAGGCAGGATAACTGTTTTATAATGCCGCGCAAGGTCATCGTAGGTCTCATTAATTAAGGGCTCATAGTTGCATGCTTTAGTGACTGCAGATTTAAGATTATCGGGACATATACCCTTAGTGGTACCTCCATAATATCGCCAGGCATTCTCATTTACCCATATCCAGTCTTCCAGCTGCTGGCTCCTGGCGCCTTCTACATATATCAACTGACTGGCCCCCAACACGGTCAAGAAGATCTCTGCAGGTTTGATTTCTCCGGTCTCAGGATCAATATAATGCATTTTCTTGCCCGTAAAGTCTGCATAGATCATATCCCCGGCCTTATGCTCTATATGCATGCCTGTTTTGAGTTTGCTTTTCCACATGCGGTAGTGGTGGCAGAACCTGGAATAACTAAATCCATCCGGATTGCGTTCCTTGTATTCTTCCCACAGAAGTTGCAGCGTCACTCCAACACGGGCAAGTTCCTTTTCATAATGAGGGAACTCACGGGAGAGGGCTTCATACATAGGATTAGACTGTTTGTTGCTTTTCTCGAAAAGCTCACACACTTCTGTATCGCTCATCTGGGTGATATCGTGATAGGAAAGGCCGGTGCGCTTAAACTCGGCCAGGTATTCCCCTACACTGGTTTTGCTGAGTTGAAGTGCTTCAGCTATTTTTCGTATGCTGAACTTCAACTCAAGACTTAAACGAAGTATTTCTCTTATCTTTTCCACGTTAATACGTTTTCTAGGCATTTAATTTCCTCCTGTTGATTTATTTAAACTTTGAATGTAAAATCAACAGAAGTACAAAATATTACGTGGAAAATAAGTGGTGTTTAAAAGTGTCCGTTTTCAACAAGAATCACTGTCCGTTTTCAACAGGCGTCCGGCTGTCCGTTTTCCTCAAGAATCCCTGTCCGCTTTGGTCAGGAATCCCTGTCCGTTTTCGACAGGAATGTGTGTCCGTTTTGCGCAGGAAACCTTGTCCGTTTTCAGCAAGAAATGGTGTCCGTTTTGAGCGAGAATATGCAACAAGCTGGTAAAACCGGCGCAGCGTGAAAGCCTCAGCAGGCAGCGGGAGTACTGGAATATTGTGTTCGAAAAACATACGTAAGCCTACGGCCTCCCACATGTTGCATTTTTTAAAAGTAGTTTTTGAACATTCTATAAAATTCCAAAAAAGTTGGAGTATAGTTGGATTATTTAAGATTTTTCCGGATTATTCTAAAAAGCTCCAACGATTATTGGATTTTCTTTGGATTTTCCTGGAGTTCTTTGGAGGCTTTCCACTTGTGAGGTAAAAGATCAGCCAGGTCAAGACTGTAATTATTGTTGTATTCCGGTATCCTGTTGAGCACATCGGTTAACCATTCCCTTGGATTTACATCATGAGCCTTACAGGTCCCCAGCAGGGAATACATAATCGCTGCATTCTCTGCTGCATCATGGTTGCCACAGAACAGGTAGTTGCGCCTTCCTATGGCCATTGGCCGGATGCTGTTTTCTACCAGGTTGTTGTGTCCATCTGAAAGCTATGATATTTTCAAAAGTGGGAATTTTATCACCAATATTAATAAAGAATTCATACCGAAATAATCAACATTTATTG
>DASQZP010000230.1:0-13543 GCA_035638655.1 Bacteroidales bacterium | reverse complement strand
TGGGTCTTTTTCTGTTTTTTTGCTTCTTCGGAAAGTAGTTTAATAGTTGAGAACTCTGTATTAAAACTAATATCTGCATACTTAACAATTCCGGGTATCGATCTTTTTGCCGGTGGTTTTATATAAATGGTTTCAACATTTGGGTCAATCGATTTGATTGCTTTAAGATTACTGACCCGGGAGTCCAGCATTTGACCTATACCCAGATCAATCACTTCTTTCAGATATTCTTTGTTTCCACAAAGCAACTTGGAAACAATGCCCCATCGTATCCCGTTATCCTTGAATAATTTATCGAGAAAATTAAAATTATGTTTTAATTTTTCACGATGTAGTTCAATGTAAGCCATGATATGTTTTTTAGTTAACTAATATTCTTTCAATATTTCCCGGAAGTCTTGACAGTATTTCATAGTTCATTTGGTTACTGAATTCACTAAAGGAAGCAACGGTAATGGTATTTTCACCCTGTGATCCAATAAGGATAACTTCGTCGTTCTTCTTAACATTCGGAATCCCGGACACATCCGCTATTAGCATGCTCATATTAACAAGTCCTATTACTTTAACGCGCTGACCTTTTATAAGTACTATTCCCAGATTACTCAGGGAGCGGCTGTAACCTAATGAATAGCCCACAGGGATGATTGCAATTTTTTTTGGTTCATTGGCAAGGTATACGGTCCCGTAACTTATAAATTCACCGGTATTCACCTCTTTTACAGTCATTATTTCTGTCTTCCATCTGATGACCCTTTGCAGGGGATCTTCCATATGCGGTTTTTTGTGGGCATACTGTATGAAAGTCTCCATGCTTGGCCAGTATCCGTATTGCATGATGCCGATCCTTACCATATCCATCCTTGTTTTCGGGTAAGATATGGTTGCAGCAGAACAGGCTGTATGTAAAGTCTCCGGGGTAATGCCTTGTTTCTCAATCCATTTATGGATTCTTTGAAAACGACTAATCTGCTGGTGAATACGAAGATAATTGGCAACGCTTTCTGCTCCTGCATAATGTGTGCATAATCCTTTAATGATAAAGTGACCGGCGTTTTCACGAATCAGTTTTACGGCACGTTCAAGGTTTCGCTGTCGGAAACCTGTACGGTTCATGCCGGTTTCAACCTCAATATGAATTTGGGCTTTTTTATTTAGCTTTATTGAATATGACAGCGCTCTTTTCAGCTTATCAATTTCAAAAACATAAAACTCAATTTCGTTCTTTACAGCCCATTCAATATCCTCGTCATTCATCCATCCCATAATCATTATAGATGTTGACGGTTTAACAAGTCTATAAACCTGTCTTGCTTCAAACGCACTGAATACCGAAAAATGATCGATCCCACATTCTTCAGCGACAGGAACAAAAGGATCAATTCCATGGCCATATGCATTTGCTTTTACCACCGATGATATTCTTGTCTGTTCGCCTATAATGTTACGGATGAAATTTATGTTATTGGCCACAGCCGACTTTTTGATTTCAATTACCGAAGTTCCTCTCATCTTTTTTACTTATTCGTCAGTTGATTTGCAATTTCAAAGAACATTTCGACTCCTGCTGAAATAATTGCATCCGGAAAATCATAGTCCGGATTATGTAAGGCCGGATGTTTCTTTCCGGCACCCAGGCCGAATATGGCACCTGGAAATTGTTGCAAAAACCAACCAAAGTCTTCCGACCATTTAAAAGGTATGTTTATTGTTACCGTTTCCAGTCCGAGTTTATCTGCCGCTTCTGTTATAACATTCACGGCATATGAATGGTTCTCACAGGCGGGAAATTCTTCCTGATAGGATATTTCAGGTACAATTCCTTCTTTTTTACTTATATTATTTACCAACTCTTCTGCCAAAAGGGTTAGCTTTTCCATATCCTGATTACTGTAAGAACGAAGGGTTGCCCTTATTTCTGCATAACCGGCCGATGTGCCAAATGCGATTTCACCCAATATGGTATGTACAATTGTAATAAGGGTAAAGTCTTCAAAAATATTCTTTTTGGACGAGAGGGCAATCAGTCCTTCGAGAATTTTAGAAACAGCTTTGGCGGGATTAATGCCTTTTTCCGGTTCCGCTGCATGTGAAGTTTTTCCCGGGAGTTTTATGACCATCCCTTTTGAAGCAGCAGTAAAAATACTTTTTCGCACAACGATACTGTTTTCGTTGAATCCTGGCAGGTTGTGCAGGGCAAAGACATAGTCGGGCTTTAATTTTTTGAATTTTTTATCTTCTAAAACAAGCCGGGCACCTTCACCTGTTTCTTCGGCTGGCTGAAAAAGAAATATTACCCTGCCAGAGAAACCTCGGTTAGAAGAAATTTTTTGTGCAAGCCCTGTGAGAATAACCATATGACCATCGTGCCCGCACTTATGAGCAACGCCTTTTTGTTTTGAACGATAGTCAAATGTGTTAATCTCCTCTATGGGCAGCGCGTCAAGTTCACTTCTAAACAGTATTGTTTTCCCAGGCTTATTGCCATTAAAAATAAAAGCAGCTCCGTTACCTCCAAGACCAGAAATAAATTCATCCGGGGATAATTTTTGAAACAGGGTAGATATTGTCCGAACAGTATCTGTTTCCTTACCAGACAATTCCGGATGCTGATGAAGTTGGCGTCTTTGTTGCGACAACTTTTCTCTCTCTGCCATTCTGTTTC
The DNA here is from genome assembly GCA_035638655.1 of Bacteroidales bacterium. Classification (GTDB taxonomy): domain Bacteria; phylum Bacteroidota; class Bacteroidia; order Bacteroidales; family DASQZP01; genus DASQZP01. Next base: position 10,878 of record DASQZP010000230.1, on the reverse strand, counting down.
TTAAATTATGCCTTCGTTAAGCGCATTTCAAGATATTTATTGGTAAACCCAAGTTTCTCATATAAAAATTTTGCCGGATTATCCGGTTCAACATGAAGTGCTATATTACCTTCTGCAAGTTCAATTGCCTTTTTCATCAGTTCCTTTCCATATCCTTTCCCGCGCATCTTGCTGTCTACCGCAATATATACCAGAATATTTTCCGGAATATATCCTTCCATTCCGGTTCGATTCACAACAACTGCTCCTACCATGTTGTCATCTACATGACCCGTCAATACAAAACCTCCCGGTGCGGCATTTTCTTTAAGCGAATAGGCTATGGCTTTGTCAATATCGGGTTTTTCGTCTCTGAACTTTTCCAGATGAGTATGAAGAAAATCAACAATTTCATCTCTCTCTTCCTTGCTCATCTCACTGTAAGCATTGTAAATCTTGTACCTTATCATTTTTTTTATTGTATTTTTAAAATAGTTTGTGTGCAACAAAAGTACATAAATAATACTTATCAGCCAAATATTGTATAGCAGGTGGTAGTGAGGGGAAACAGCTTATATGAAGCCATAAATTAATGTAAAACAATATAATGAACCTGTAGATTGTTGTGCTGGGATGTTCTTAAAGAAGCCTCATAGGTAAATAATAGTTTGAGCAGAAACTAATAAGTTGATATTTAAAAAAAATAATTTTTCAGCTTTATAATTCCTGGTCTGCAATTGCGGATCTCACTTGATGAATGAGCCGGAATAAACCGTGTATGTATTTTTTTTATGAAAATTAAATGTCAAATATACTGATCAAAGGGAAGCATTATTTTTGATTTAACTTTTCCAATTTGTGTAGTAGAAATGTTGGTGTCAGCAGGCGTGTTTTGGGTATTTAAAAATTGTTTTTTGGTGTCAGTTCGTCCTCATAACTAATAAGTGGCGAAGCATCTACATATTCAATGCCCAGATATTTGATAATGAGATCCAATGCAGAGTTTATTTCCGTCACACTATTCTCCGGAAGATCTTCCAGTTTTTTGGTTAATCTGTCGTGCAGAAGGGGTGGAATTTTTTTAAGCAGATTCTCACCCTGGGACGTCAGTGAAATATAGGTGGTCCGACGGTCTTCTTTCTTTGGCAAACGGGCCAGATAACCTTTTTTTGCCAGCCGGTCGATGATGCCGGTTACTGTACTGGAGTTTAGATTCAGAAAATCCCTGATCTCTTTTTGAGTCGCCTGGAAATTATCACTTTTTTTGAGGAAATCCAGACATAAAATCTGAGGGATGCTGACCCCATGATCTTTCTGAATGCGCTTGGATTCCAGGTTGATCGATCTTACAATTTTCCTTATTTTTATAAGTATATCTGTGTTGTCCAATGTTAAAATGTGTTTAGTAGAACATTTTAAGTTGCACAAAAATACAAAATATTTTTATTATCCTTCCTGAAGATTTATGATGTGATTATTTCAGTGGTATTTTGGAATTGCATATTGCTAAATTGAATTAAATATCAAATGACAGATTTTGATAATTTTAAAGAAAATTGTTTTTTGAGTCTACTCCGATAAGCCAATAATAGGATTTTCAGCTATTTTTTGCCCCAAGCCCTAAAGGGTGAAATAGCTGAAAATCAGACACCCTCTAGGGTAAGGGGCAAATTCTGATTTTCAGTTTTACTTAATAAAGTACTTTTCGGAGTGGACTCGTTTTTTGGTATTTACAGTTTGTATTTTAACAATTGGTTAAAAACCTCTGAATATTTTTTACTTTTGGCAAAAAGTGTTTAAAGATGAAAAATCACATTAATAATCCGGCAAAAATGATGAATCAGATAAATATGGTTTTTTGGATCATGTTTGCTGCCGCAGTATTGTTTTCAGGAGCTGTATATGACTATTTTCAAGGGATGGACGAGCTGATTAAAAGTCTTGAAACGAGAAGCATACTTAAATATATAGTTATTTTTGTTTCGTTGGCAGGCATCCCTGTTGTTTATATGTTTTTCAGAAGAAAGATTATAAATATTGACAGGTCAATTCCACTTTATGATAAGTTAAACCAGTACCGGATTTTTTTTATTATTAAACTCGCACTACTTGAGGGAATGGTGCTATTCAGTCTGATTGTATATCTTACCTCAAAGATTGAAGATGTATTATATTTGACAGGTGCTATTTTGCTGGTTTTTCTCATAAACAGGCCTACTCCCGAGCGAGTTTCCGGGGAGATGGGATTTACCAAAGAAGAAACCGACCAGTTGCGGATTGGCTAACCTGATTAAAAGCATGTTTCCGTGTTAAATGCGGATCAATCTTTTTCGTATTTTCGCTGCCCAAAATCTTTTTTATGAAGCAAAAACTGGGAGTATACGCCGCGGTTACCTTTGCCATGATTTTTTGGGCATTGTCTTTTATCTGGTATAAGCAGGTTTACGAGTATTACAATCCGATTACTACTGTATTGTTCAGGCTGGTCCTTTCTTCTGCTTTTTTATACATAGTTACGCTCTCAATGAAGAAACTGCAGCGGATGCGTAAAAAAGATCTGCCTTTGTTCATTCTGGCAACTTTTTTTGAACCATTTTTATATTTTCTTGGAGAAAGTTTCGGGGTGAAATTTGTTTCCTCAACCCTGGCAGCAGTTATTGTATCTACCATACCTCTTTTTAGTCCGGTTGCTACAGCTTTTTTTTTCAGGGAAAGATTGAGTTTTATCAATTTGTCTGGTTTGGTGATATCGGTTGTGGGAGTGTTCGTTGTAATCCTGAGTCAGTCGCAGGGAGGTGTAACAGCTTCTCCCCTTGGAATAGCTTGTTTGTCTCTTGCTGTTGTAGCCGCTATTGGTTACTCGATAGTGATAAGAAAACTTACCGAAAAGTACAATTCTTTTACAATTGTAACTTACCAGAACAGTCTGGGTATTTTGTTTTTTGCACCGCTGTTCTTCATTTTTGAATACCGCAACTTTATCCAGGTCCCTTTTAATAGCGAAGTACTGGTGCCTTTATTGCAGCTTTCGATATTTGCTTCAACATTTGCTTTTGTGTTTTTCACGTATGCGATTAGGAATATTGGCGTGACAAAGGCCAATATATTTGCCAATACGATTCCGGTTTTTACTGCATTTTTTGCCTGGTTTCTGCTTGACGAAGCATTGGGAATGCTTAAAATGTTGGGCATTGGTATTGTCTTAATCGGTTTGTATATGTCACAGGTACAGTTTACCAGACAAAAATTAATGGTTAAAAAACAGTGAGGAATGATGAGTGAACATCCGGTTTATGAAGACAGACCCAGGGCCTGCCGTGAATATCCTCATACCGATCGTAAAAAATTTCACCAGATTTTAAACCTTACCCTGAAAAATTCTGAAGTATGTCCGGCCGTGTTTATGGTCATTGAAAAACTTAAAAAAGAAATTCCCTGATGGCCTCATGCAATAACACAGTTATTGGACATTATGGACAGATACTAATTAGGTTATCTCAAACATTTGTTTAGTGTATTTTTTTGTTCTGTACATAAACTTTTAACCCCTGATGTATAATCTTTATCTTTAGTTTTTTCCCCATATAAGCAGGTTCTCCGTCAAAATGCACTTCTCCCGGCTTTTTACGTTTAAGTGTAACTTCTGAAGCACGGAGTACTTTCACATAATTACTTTTATCCATTGTTTTACCAAACAGTCGAATACCCAGACCGGCTGCCCTGATTTTCGGGAAAGGGGCAATTATACAAATATCCATCAATCCATCGCGGATGTTTGCATTTGGGGAAATATAGGCGTTGTTGCCATACTGTGAAGCATTGGCAAATGTGATAAGAAAAGCTTTCTTCTTAATTTTATTTTCCCCTGTTTTTAGCCGGTAGGTTTTGGGTTTGTAACTAAAAAATTCTTTGACCGTTGTTTTCACATAGGTGGTGAAACCTCTCTTTTCACTCTCGGCAAATTTCCCGCCTATTCTGGCATCAAACCCAACTCCGCATGTACAAAAGAAACAGGAATCATTTATTTTACCGTAATCAATCCTGATACTGAGTTGCGAAAAAATTACTTCCAGTGCCTGGCTTATGTTCAAGGGAATCTGAAGGTGACGTGCCAACCCGTTGCCCGAACCTGTGGGAATGATACCCAGGGTAGTTTCACTGTTAATTAATCCGCTGGCAACTTCATTAACAGTGCCGTCTCCACCTACTGCCACCACGGTTTTAATGCCTTTTTCAACCTGTTTGGATGCAATCTTTGTTGCATGTCCGGGATATCGTGTATATTTTATGACAGGTTTGAAATGATTTTTGGTTTTTTCCAGGATAAGTCTTGTGATTCTTTCCTTATTTCTGGTACCGCTAACAGGATTTACTACAAAGACAATTTTTTCTATACTCATGCTTCTCAAATAATATGGGAGGTAAAAATATAGCTACTTTGTAAATTTTAAAAATTATCACTGAACATTTTGGTATTTTAGCCGTTTGTGAAATTATTATTGATAAATAAATCTGTATCATGCTTTGTATTCAGCATTCCAGTACCGACCCGTATTTTAATATGGCTGTTGAAGAATATGTACTTAAAGAATTTAAAGACGATTGCTTCATGCTCTGGCAGAATGAACCAGCCATTATAGTAGGCAAACACCAAAATACACTTGCAGAAATAAACTACGATTATGTCAGGGAAAAAAAGATTAAGGTAGTTCGCAGGTTATCCGGGGGCGGGGCTGTGTTTCATGACCTGGGGAACCTGAATTTTACCTTTATCATGAATGGGGAGGATGGTAAACTGGTAGATTTTAGAAAATTCACCCAACCCATACTGGATATTCTGTTGAAGCTGGATATAAACGCCAGTTTTGAAGGACGCAATGATCTGACTATTGAAGGGAAGAAATTCTCGGGGAATGCTGAGCATGTTTATAAAAAAAGAGTCCTTCATCACGGCACCCTGCTTTTTTCTTCCTTAATGACCGATTTAAGTAAGGCCTTAAAGGTAAATCCACTAAAATATCGAGATAAAGCGGTCAAATCAGTGCGCAGCAGGGTAACAAATATTAGTGTACACCTGAAAAGCGATCTGGATGTACTTCAGTTCAGGGACATGATTATGCAGCATATTATTGCAATGTATGAGGATAGCCGCTTCTACGAATTTACTCCTGAAGATATTGCAGAAATCCGAAAGCTCCGCGATGAAAAATATATATCCTGGGATTGGAATTATGGGTATTCTCCAAAGTATAATTTTGAGAAAATGATTAAGACTGAAGGCGGACATATTGAATTTCATATTGATGTCGACAGAGGTATAATGCAGGATGTAAGAATATATGGTGATTTTTTTAATGTGCTTGATATATCTGATATTGTTGAGTCATTAAAGGGAACCCCACATGAGGAATCAAGCATACGGGAAAAATTAGGCCTATTTAATTTTGAAAACTATTTTTCACATGTTTCGCAGGATGAATTTATTTCCGGCATGTTTTAATCTGAATAATTCAGGTGTTATTTATTATTTTGAAAGCTTAATTCCCCTGAAAAAAGGAATTTTGAAAAATACGGAAAGATTATGTATTAATTCGTTTAGGAAAAATAAAATAGTTACGGTATTTTAGCTCAAAAAAATGGAAATAAGAAAAGTTGCTATCCTGGGAGGCGGAAATATAGGTGTTTCAATTGCCAAAGGGCTCCTAAAAACGAATATTGTTCCTCCAACGGATATTCATGTTACCCGCAGAAGGGTTCAAATGATCGAGCACCTCAAAGAATTGGATCTGACAATCGGATCAGATAATATAGCCGCTGTTAAAGACGCTGATATAATATTTATGACTGTTAAGCCTGCTCAGGCTCCGGATTTGATGAAAGAGATCAAAGATCATTTAGACCCGGCCCGGCAGATTCTTATTTCGATAGTTACCGGGCTTAGCTCGAAAGAAATACATCAAAATCTTTCGGAGGATCTTACCGTTTTTCTGGCCATGCCCAATACCGCTATTTCACTGGGTGAATCGATGACCTGTCTGGCTCCCGTAAATGCTGATCCCAAACAAGAGGAAGCTGTAATGGAATTTTTAAATACCATGGGCAAAACCATTTTGATAACTGAAGACCTTATTGGTGCTTCAACTGTATTGGCTGCCTGCGGTATTGCATTTGCACTGAGGTTCCTGAGGGCAATTTCGCAGGGAGGTATCGAAATCGGTTTTGGCTCTGAATTATCCACACTTATTGCAGCCCAAACACTCAAGGGCGCCTCAGAACTTATACTTCAGAGTGGGCACCATCCTGAAAGAGAGATTGATAAAGTAACAACACCTCAGGGTATCACTATTTCAGGGCTTAATGAAATGGAGCATAATGGTTTCTCTTCAGCGCTTATAAAAGGATTGCTGGCTTCTTTCAATAAAATTGATAAACTAAAAGAAAAGAGTGGCCGAAAATGAGCCTGATTCTTACTGATTTATCAGTAAATACTTTCAAGTATTTTAATTTTCTTTGCCGGTATATGCAGGAAATAGCTTTTATGATCTGCTGAAATTTCACATTTACCGGCTTTTCTGTCAACCCGTCGCAGATATTTCATATTTATCAATGTTGACCTGCTGATTCTGAAAAATTTATATTCTTTAAGCAGGTCTTCTATTTTGCCCAGGTTGGTGGATACAAGATGCGATTTATCTTCTTTCAGGATCATGTTGGTGTAATTGCCGTCTGCTTCACAATAAATGAGATCATCCGGATCAATAAAAATATAACCTGTACGTACATTAAGCCGGATCCTGTTAATTTTGTTGTTTATTTTCAGAAATAATCTGGACAGGCTCTCCAGTGAGTCAGATCCTGATTCCTTATTGCGGAAACGCTCAACAGTGATTTTCAATTCTTCGTAATCAACTGGCTTGAGCAGATAATCAAAAGCAGCAAGCCTGATCGCCTCAATTGTATATGCATCATGTGCAGTCGTAAATATGATATGTGTTTTGATTTCTTTCTGCTGAATTATTTTTCCAAGTTCAATTCCATTAATACCTGGCATTTCAATATCCAGGAAAACAAGATCCGGTTGCATGGTTTCAATCAATGACAGTGCGTTCTCTGCATTTGTTGTTTTTCCGGTAATCCCGATCCCTTTAATCCGTTGTAAAAATGTTGTGAGTAAAACAAGGGCATCCTTGTCATCATCCACAACAATGGCTGATAATCTCCTGTCCATGATTAAAATTTTAAATAATATTTTCGGTACGTTCTGGAAAAGACAAGATAATAAATATAAACTTACATGTCAATAAAATAGTTGTATTCTTTTTAATTACTATTTTTAAGAAGCTTCTTTCTTGCTGTTAATTTTCTTATCATTCAAATCTTTGTTAAGTATAGATTGGCTTTAAACTATTTATTCGCCACATTTTATTAGTTATTTTAAATGGATGTATAACTTTGCTGTTAAAATCAGATTTGTTAATCTATGAAAAAGACAGCAGTTTTTCCCGGGTCATTTGATCCGTTTACCATTGGGCATGAGAGTATTGTGAGAAGAGCGCTCGTGTTGTTCGATGAAATTATTATTGCTATTGGAATTAATACCAATAAAGATGACTTTTTCGACCTGGCTGACAGAATTGACTGGATAAAAGAATTATTTGCTGATGAGCCAAAAATAAAGGTCGATCATTACGAGGGACTTACAATTGATTATTGTAAACGGAAAAACGCTCATTTTGTGCTCAGGGGGCTGCGTACTTCTTCTGATTTTGAATATGAGAGAGCAATTGCGCAAATGAATAAAGCCATGTACCCTGAGATTGAATCGGTATTTATTTTAACTGATCCTGAATATACTTCTGTTAGTTCTTCCATCGTTAGAGATATTATCAGACATGGTGGTGATGCAGGAAAGTTTTTACCGGATAACATGCGTAAGGTAGTATACGAAAAAAGAAGACAGGAGACAAAATGAGACGAAAATTCAGTGTTTTTGTTTTAATTGTTGGCTTAGTATTCCTATTGCCTGAGGCACTTTTTTCCAGACAGGTTGATATTACCGGGATTGCTCCATCCTATGCAGGAACAGAAATTGATTTTTATACTTATGAAAATTATGTTTCCATGTCAGAAGAAAAACTGGCCTCCTGTACTGTTGATAGTACCGGCAACTTCAGTGTTCATTTCGATTTGACAGATACTCGTAAAGTTTTTAGTCATCTGGGAATCTACATGGCCTATTTTTATGCTGAGCCCGGCCATTCCTATAGCCTTGTATTGCCAGAGAGAGAGGATAAAACCATGTCTCAAAAGTTGAATCCTTACTTTCAGGAAACTCCATATCATCTGGGACTGGAAAATACTAATCAACAGGAATTAAATTTTCAGATTGTAATGTTCAATGATTATTATGAACCCTATTATAATAAATTTGCTTATAATATAAATTCCCGCAGTAGTAAGGCTGAAATTGATTCGATGCTTAACATATTTGAAAAACCCTTTCTTAAAAGCAGCAATGAATTTTTCAGTAACTACCGCAGGTATAAGATTGGTTTATTGAAGAATGTTGCTTTTCAGCAACAATCAAGGAGTATTTCATCCGAATATTTTGCAAATCAGCCGGTACTGTATGACAATCCGGCGTACATGGAACTTTTTAATTTAACTTATAAAGAGTATTTCAGACATTTTGGAAGAACCGATTACGGTAAAAAGATATACACTGATATAGATGAAAAAAAATGCTTTCACTGTCTGGATGAAAGTTTGGCTCAGGATGATGTACTTACCGATGATACACTGCGCGAATTCGTTATCCTGAAAAATCTATACGATGAATTTTATAAAGACCAGTTTTCCAGATCCGCCATGCTGGACATTCTGGATACTTTAATAATGGATACCCCCATACCCAGACACAGGGGGATTGGGGAAACCATAAGGGATAAAGTCACTAAATTACTTGTGGGACACGCTCCTCCCGCTTTTTCGCTCTACAACAGAGACAGTACACTGGTCAGTCTGAGCGATTTTAAAGGACAATATGTCTATTTGAATTTCTGTATATGTTTGACATATAGCTGTATAAAAGAATTTGAACAGCTAAAAATACTGAATAAGCAACATGGAGATAAGCTTAAAATCGTGACCATTGCTTTTGATGAGAATTTTTCATCAATGGTTAACTTCTTGAAAAAGAATGATTACAACTGGACTTTCCTGTATTATGGTAATCAACCGGATATTATGAAAGAATATGACATACGGGCTTATCCTACATACTATCTCATCGGGCCGGACGGGAAACTGCTTGCTTCTCCCGCACCATCACCTGCGGAGAATTTCGAATATTTTTTGTTTAAAATTATGAGGTCAAAGGGAGATATCTGATCTACTCTCCAGCCTGTATTCTCAGCACATCAAGAATTGAGCTGTAAGTATTGGTTTTTATTTCAGCTAAACGCCCAATAGGTACCCAGTCGGCTTTTGTAATATTCTCAATTGTTTGAGGAACAAGCGATTCATCACCTTCGTAACGCATTTGAAACCAGTGCGTTTTCTTCAGTACAGGTATGCCATTCAGTTCATAGGTATGCATAGTGGTTGTCAGCGTTCTTTCTATCCGGAGATCATTTATTCCACATTCTTCACTTACCTCACGTAATGCTGTTTCTTCGTAACTTTCACCATGTTCACATTTGCCCTTTGGCAGATCCCATTTGTCCAGCCTGTAAATAAAAAGGATTTCTTCATTATTATTTATGACTACTCCACCTGCCGCGTGAATAACTCTGAAGAGTGATTCAAATATTTCAATCAGCCTGGTTTTGTCTTTATCAAAGATGAGAAGACTCCCCGGGTATGTAGCTTTACTGAAAAAATTTATGGTTTCGGCAAGTCCCTTTTTCGAACCAAACATATAACAGAGTGTATCAGGTTCGGTAGGGGCAAAGTTGTGATCTTGTTCCAGCACTATGGGCTTATTGTTGAAAAAAACTTTATACATTTGCATCATGATAAAAACAGACAAACAAATTGCTGAATATTTGCTGCAAAGTAAGGCAATTATCCTGCAACCGGCAAATCCTTTTACGTGGGCTTCCGGATGGAAATCTCCAATATATTGTGACAACAGGAAAACATTATCCTATCCTGAAATCAGGGATTATATCAGGGACAGTTTTGTCAAAGCAATTGTAGATGCTCAGGCACCGGATTTGATAGCCGGTGTGGCTACAGGCGGAATAGCACAGGGCGTGCTGGTAGCACAGGCGATGAATTTACCTTTCGCATATGTCAGAAGTAGTGCCAAGGGGCATGGTCTGGCAAATCAGATTGAAGGAGTTGTTAAGCCCGGACAGCGTGTAGCAGTTATTGAAGACCTGGTCTCTACGGGCGGCAGTAGTCTCAATGCAGTGCAAGCCCTCAGAAATGCCGGTGCCGAAGTACTTGGTATGTATGCTATCTTCACTTATGGATTTTCTGTTGCAACCGAAAATTTCACAAAAGAGAATGTCAGACTGGTAACCCTGAGTGATTATGAGGTGCTGATACAAACTGCTCTGGATACACAATTTATTAAAATGCATGACATTGAAGTATTAAAGAAATGGAGGGTAAATCCTTCAGAATGGAACGGAGAATAATTAGTGACTGTCCATAATGTCCGATAACTGCGTTGTTGCAAAAATTTTAATTCCTCATATACATTAGTATACTGCGGTTTAAGATTTTCGCACGCTCCCGTTTAGAACGGAACAGGCTTTGTTTTCGAGCATTTTGATCCAGACACTTGACTTTATTGACAGACTCTAATTAAATTATTTATAGTATAATGAGTAAAATAGAAAGCCGGGTTGGAAAACTTTCATATTCAGCTCAGAAAACATATAACTTTTT
>DASQZP010000229.1:0-3437 GCA_035638655.1 Bacteroidales bacterium | reverse complement strand
CCTTTTTACTAGCCATAGGAGATGTCTATTTATTATTATCGTTTGAAATTATCATTGCCCTAACTACCTTAGCGGCTTTTTCCGGCTTTACATCTACCAAATTCACGATTTCTTCCAAGTCATACTTTTTCTCTTCGAGAGCCGGGGTATCACTATTTTTTTCGTTAATTAATTCTTGCAATTCATCTTTGGCCGATTTTCCGATGCCTTCATATCCCTGGCTACCCAGGAATATTTGTCCACCTTTACCGTTATATCCAAGCAGTAACTCCGAGCTACCGGAGCCGACTCGTTTTCGTAAGCTATTCAGAAGAGCAACCACTGCAAGCAATGTGAGCAAAATCAATCCCCAACGAACCATCTGGCCCCAGGGCCATGGATTATTAAGCGTATCGCTCTGTGACATCTGACTCGGATCCCAAAACTTAATTTGTTCAATTGTTATTTTATCGCCACGGGACGGTTGAATTCCCAAAGCCAAACTTAGTGCGCTTTTAAAATCCTGAATTTCTTTTTTTGAATGAGGCTCGCTTTGCCAAACCATTTCTCCTTGCTTATTCTTTTTCAGGACCTGCTTGTAGTTTATAATTACAGAAGCCGTCAGTTTGCTGATCTTACCTTTAGCTTTTTTATACACTTCATTTGTTTTGGTAACGTCATAATTTCGAGTTCGGGAACTAACTTGATCTTTTTTGTTTGAGGTTACCGCCGTTTTTCCCCTTTGATTTACCGGTGTAAATTTATCGACAGGAACCATGTTTGACCCTTTATTGGAATTCGTCTCCTGGCTTCTTTTTTCAGATATCAGGGTACGACTCTCGGGATCCACCTTATTTGATTTGCGAACTAGACTGTCAAAATCCTGATCAACGGAAACTCTTACTATACTATTTCCCGGTCCCAAAACCCGATCCAGCATAGATTGCCCGCGCTGAGTTAAATATTGCTCGGTTTTCTGCTCCGACTTCATCCAATTGTCCACTTCTGCAATATCGCTCGGCTCTTGTTTTGAATTCGTTAATCGTTTACCCGTTTGGTCAATTATTGTAATTGCGTCTTTTCTAAGCCCCTCAACAGCTCCTGCAATTAGAGCAGTAATCCCTTCCACTTGATCTTTTGTAAGATCCTGACCTTGTTTTAAGGCCACCAATACAGAGGCTGAAGCCTTAACCGAAGTTTGTTTAAACGGGGAACGCTCTGGCATAACTAAATGAACCCGTGAAGATTCAACCTGCTTTAAACTGCTTATTGATTTTGCTAGTTCTCCCTCAAGAGCCCTTTTCTTATCCAATTGTTGCATAAAATCGGTCATGCCCAAAGAATTCGAATCAAAAAGCTCGTAACCCTTTTGATCCGATTTAGGTGCAGCGATGGGAGCCATTTGAACACGCAATTCTTCAACCTTATCCTTACTTACATAAATAGCATGGCCTCCATTCTTAAGCTCATAATTTATACCCTGATCATCGAGTTTTTTTATGACCTGCTGGGCCGCCCCATCTTGCAACGAACCAAAAAGCAATGAATAGTTCGGTTGTAAAGCCCAGTAAAACAGCCCCCCGATAAACACAATTATGGTTAATACCAACCCAACAAATAACGCACGCTGGGCAGTACTAAGCGGAGCAAAAAAATTCTTTAGATTCTCGACAATACCATTCATTAATAAATAATATTATATTTGCATATTACTTATTTCCTGATAGGCTTGAATGGCTTTATTCCGAACTTCTACCATCAAATCGAAACTCATTTTCGCACGCTGCATTGCAATCATCACATCATGGACGTTATCCGTTTCGCCTGCTAAGAATTGCTCAACTTTATGATGTGATTCTCTTATAGTACCATCAACATTATGAATAGCATTTGACAACACATCGGAAAACGATTGAGTATTTTTCCCTTTTAATTCCCGGGGTTCCGGAGATAATTCTATTCCACTTTTTTGTTGGATAATGCCACTATTACCAATAGCTTCAATCATAGTTGTAATTATCTTTATTTTGTTTATATACTTTCATGACCTCTATATACTAAAGGCTTGTCTCATAATCTCTTTTTCCGCTTCAATGCTACTCAGATTTGCTTCATATAATCTATTGGCGCTCACCAGCGTAGTCATTTCATGGACCATATCTATATCCGGATAGCGTACCATCCCTTCTTTATTGGCATCGGGATTGTTAGGATCGTATTCATAACGAAATTTATTGGCTTCGACGATTTTAAATCTTGGACCTAATCCCTGAATACCTTGCGGATTTTCTCCACCTGTTTCTAATCCGCTCATATGCCCAGGCATTGTCTGTTTCATTTTAAGCATACTTTCACTCAACACATCTTCGAAACTACTGGGACGGGGAGCTAAAGATTTTACTGTTTCTGGTCTATATATATTCGCAGATCCTTTGGGAGAGCTTGTATTTATGTTGGCGATATTTCGTGATGCAACATTTATGCGTTGTCTCTGAAGCGCAAGGCCCTGTGCCGCAGTTTGAAATACCGAAGGTAATCTATTGGGAATCATTGAATTATAATTTTATTGATTAATACCTGTTATACCCGTTTGGAGTAAATTAAAATGTTGTCGTAATGATTGAACGACCAGTCGAGCTCTCATTTGAGTATCGGCCATTTTAAGTAGTTCGTTCTCTAAAACAACATTTTTGTCTGTTTCTACTATAGATGGATTTACATCTATCATATTTGTCTGATTTCGTTGAGCTTTACGAAGCTGGTCTTCAAACTTAACTTCGTATTTTTTGTAACCCGGTGTATCAATATTAGCAATGTTTGAGGCTGTCACTCGCTGACGGAGAGAATATACATCCATCGCTTTTGCCAATAATTGACTGTAATTATTATCGATTAATTTCATAATTGTCTTACACGGTGTTTAACTTTAACGAACATATTGACTAGAAACATTTTTCAGGAACAAATCACAATGTTCCCAGTCAAGCTTGAGTAATGATGTAAGACAATAGCTATGCCAGATGACTAAATAATTTGATTAAACTGATGAAAGGCTTTTCAATGAAGAAAATTTCTTAAGCAAAGTGCAAATTTGACCGCTCCAGAGGTAAATTTTTCCTAATCACTCTCTCCAGATCGTAATTTAAATAAAACATTTTGGGATTGTTACCGATAACAGTTAAAGCAACTCATTATGGTTACTGGCTTAAAATATTGGGAAATGCAACCTATCAGCCTTTTTGGGAAAAGATTAGTAGACTATGAATTAAAAAAATCTTAGCTCAGTAAGTACTCCTGATAAATTCAGATGTCAATGCTACCATATTAAACAAGATATCTTATTGTGGAATGATAATAGATTTTGTGTAAATGTTAGTTTAAAACAGATTATGATTTAATGCTTATCCCCAAAATTTTCATAATTTGATCCTTTAACAGAACATGCGTCAGGAGTTTTG
>DASQZP010000228.1:0-2208 GCA_035638655.1 Bacteroidales bacterium | reverse complement strand
GTCCCGTCCTCATAGCCGATGCTTCGCCAATCCGCGTTCAGGCATTCATCTTTATTCAGGGTTGCGCATCCGGATATGGCCATCAATCCGATCAGTATTGCGACAACCATCGCCCCCAAATTAAATTTACTGTAATCATCGCATTCCATCTTTCCTTCCTTTCCATTGGCATACAAATTTCTACGACCCAATGGGATGTCAATAAGTACCGAATATATATATGGCATATTGCCTGCAAAAAATCAAAAGGGCAAACCCTGTGAAACGGATTTGCCCTTATTGAAAAACGATATCACAACAATTTATAGTAAACCTTCTTAAATGATTTTGATTAAAATGAATAATACTATAAAAAAATGGGAATTGATGTTGTGAGCACAAATACTTTACCATAAACTTCGATAGGCTTCGTAAATCTTATTTTTCCTCCCTATATCGTTAGGAGATTTATCAAGCCGGAAGGCAAACCACACCCAATAAATGTGCCTGTATCTTAAGGATGATATAACGAATATCTTAAATTTTCTGGAATGCGCCCATGTCTCATTGTTGAAATTATTATGAATTATTTTTTGAGTTTCTACTTTACAAAGGGATTACAGGATGTCCGTTTTTTCCGTTGTTCCCGACAAACTATCCATACATCCCATCCTTCCGCACATTCCATTTTAGAGAAAATCTGTTCTTATTTTACAAGCTTGCACGCGGAAATTTCTTGCTCTCCCTGTTCAGGATAAACCCGAAAAAATTTGGCATCTGACACAAAGGCACCTGCTAATATATCCATTCTTATGTAATACACTTCTCCTGGAACTTCACTATTTATAGTCACTTGTGACCCTTCAAGGATAGCTGCCTTGCTTGAAAAAATATGCTTTCCTGGAAAAACGGGATAAACCCAGTATCCTCCATTTGTCAAACCATCTAGAATTAGGTTGCCATTGTCAAATATTGAGGGGGAACGTGCACTTCCGTAAAACCTGGCGGGTCTGTAAAAACATGCTATAGATTTACCATCTGGGATGGGCGGTATCTCACGGAAGCTGGGACCAGTTGCACAGCTTGACAAGAAAATGAGAGTGGTTAACAGCAGGCAAAGGACAGTCGATGGTCGTTTGAGCATTCGATTAAATTTGTACCAATTCATCATGGCCTCCAATTTCCAAAGGATAAAATAATATATGGGTATATGAAGTATCCTGAAGCGTTGATCAGGAAATTTATTCAGGCTCATAAAAATGAATAAGATTTAATAATCGAGTGATGAATTATCATCATATATTTATATTTGTCAATACACAATTGTCGGAAGTATTATAAATTAAGCTTTGTTTTTAAATGGTTATTCTACCTGGCGGTATCGGCTGGGAAGACGGATCGATGGGAACGGGAAGTGTGATTTATTGAGGATTACCTGCCTGAAGTTTCAATTTCCAAAAAGTGAAGGGGTATAACCGAAATCGTTTTTTTATCCAAGTAAATGCTACTTTGCCCCTGATCCCGGCCCATTACTCTTCCCTCCTTTTCGAGGCTTCAGGCTTAGAATTTTAATTTAACAGCTGTTCCTGTTATATGCGATTTGGCTATTTTTGTATACCAGGTTTTTCCAATAGAATAATCCATATCATTATCTATCTTTACGCCTATAACCGCATCAGATCCCAATAAAAAAGCCTTTTTTTTAAATTCACCAAGGGCTTGTTTCATACATTTCTCAACCAATTTCTCAGCATCTGACGATTCCTCACCCCGAGCTTTTTCAGAAATTTCTTGGCCATGGACCTCGGAGTAAAAAAAGGTGTTCGTGGGCTTGACAAAATATTCATATTTGGCAACAGATATAATGTCTAAATACTCAATAATATTTTTGCCCTCAATAATGTCTGCGGTTGTTATTACAATCTGCTTTGCCTGTTCAGCGGTTACACTTTCCAATTTATCAAGGGCTTCTTTATTTATGAGCTCGACTTCTTGTTTCTTCTTTTTCCCTTCTTTTTGAAAACATTCCTCGCACACCATAATTTTATCAATTTTTCGTGGATAACCAAAAGAACCTAATTCTACCCCGCACTGACCGCATTTCATGGCTTACATTCTCCTATGAGTTTAAATTTTTACGATTAGAATTTTAAAACCGGGTCACCAATCTCCTTCAGATATTTTTTCTAAAATATGTCATCTTGGTTTGCCCCTGATTTGACACTAAAT
>DASQZP010000227.1:0-2771 GCA_035638655.1 Bacteroidales bacterium | reverse complement strand
AGGGCCGGAATTTCAGGTGGCAGGTAATCATCCGAGGTACCTTCACTGCGTATGGCTGCAATGGGAAGGATGAGGTCACCAAGCTGATTCTTTTTCTTCAGTCCCCCGCATTTCCCGAGAAACAGCAGGGCCTTGGGCTGTATGGCACTCAACAGGTCGACAATGGTGGCTGCATTCGGGCTGCCCATACCAAAATTGATAATGGTAATGCCGTTGGCAGTGGCGCTGGGCATGTTGGCATTCCAGTCGGGTACCTCCACATTATTCCATTCACAAAACAGGTTTACATAGTGATTGAAATTAGTAAGCAGGATATATTCTCCAAAGTCCTCCAGTTTGATGCCCGTGTACCTGGGCAACCAGTTCTCTGTAATTTCTCTTTTCGTTTTCATAGGTTTTTATTTAGATCATTATATAAATTTTCTTTCCTGTATAAGTTTTACTACAGGGATGCTGTTACCGATAAAAATACGGCTTTTATTTTGTTGAGGGTATATGAAAATTATTACATTTACCTTAAACAACTGAACGCAATTTTTGTGGAAATGCAGCCCCTAAATTTACCAACTTATTCGTTTACAATAAAGGCAGAAGGCGAAAGAAAACTTATTTTTGATAACATACGAAAAAAATATGTTGTATTGACCCCTGAGGAATGGGTAAGACAACATTTTATCAGGTTTCTAACTGAAGAGATGCATTATCCGGCTTCTCTTATCTCGGTGGAATTGTTCCTGAAGCTCAATAATACTTCACGACGCAGCGATGTGGTGGTATTTGACAAAAATGGCAAACCACTGATGATCATTGAGTGTAAGGCACCGGCAGTGCCGCTTAGTCAGGCTACCTTCGATCAGGTAGCACGGTATAACCTGAAGATGAAGGTGAGTTATCTGTTGATTACCAATGGCCTTCAGCATTATTGTTGTCGTCTCGATAACCAGGCAGGCACTTATGAATTTCTTGATTATGTACCGGGGTATAATGAACTGCTGGCAGGGAGTTGAATGCAAGGCTAAGAGACCAAATTACAAAGAAACAAACGGATTCTAAATTGAACAAATGGATTGATAATATTGGCTCATTAAAAAAAGTTAGTACAAGAAAAAATTAGTTATTGCCCACCCGCTTCATCCCTTTGGCTCAGTTAGGGACGCTTTTAGGTTGTACGCATTTGCAAATCGGAAAGGCAAAACCCGCAATCCAATATTTACAAAAGAATGCTGCTTTTTTCGTTAAATTAAAGTTGTTTTTCTATTTTTATTGTTTTAAAATATTATGAGAAGATATCCATTGCACTATATGAACGAAGATGATTTTGAGCAACTTACAATATCAATTTGCTCAAAAATTTTAGGTGAAGGAATAATTCCCTTTGCTAAAGGTAGTGATGGAGGGAGAGACGGTAGATTTACGGGAAAAGCAAACTGTTTTCCAAGCGAACAACAATCTTGGGATGGCAAGTTTGTTATTGAAGCAAAACTCACAAGTAAAGAAAATGCTAGTTGTTCAGATTATGAGTTTAAGAAAAGGCTTAAGAACGAAGTCGTTCCTGCAATAAAGAGAAATCTTGAAAATAACAAAGTTGACTATTACCTTTTATTCACAAATAGGAAACTGACGGGTAAACAAGATGAAAAAATTGAAGATTATATAGAAGAAGAAACCGGAGTTACAAATATAATAATTGGGGATGAGCGTATTCAGCAGTTTTTGAGGTCATATCCTGATATTGTAAGGTCTGAAAACCTAAATCTATTGCTTCGTCCACTGCAGTTCGATGAAGAGGACCTGAAAGAAATTGTAATTAAAGTTCATGAAAATATTCCTAATAAAGAAGAATTAGAGAAAAATTTCACAGAAATCAAATATCTGAACTTAGAAAAGAAAAATGAACTAAATGCTTTAGGACAAAATTACTTTGACAATGTATTAAAAAATAGCTTTCATTACTTTGAAACAATAAAGGCTTTCTTAACTGATACAATTAACGAAGAATACAAAGAATTATATTATGATACAACAGATGAGATAAATGCAAAGATAATTTTGAATAGGGAGGACTATGCTTGTTTCGAATTATTACTGGAAGATTTTTTTGACTACGTGGTAACAAATAACAAAGATTTAAAAGGGAAAAAACGACTTGTTCGTGTATTTTTGCACTATATGTATTGCAATTGTGATATAGGAAAAAAAGAATAATGCTTACACCTGATAAACATACAACAATAAAATATTCCTTAATTTATGTTTCTGGTATTGTACTTAAAATAGTCCAGAATAATGGAATTATCAGGTATGATGAATTATTAAATACTACAATTAAACAAACCGGGAATCAAGCTAAGGATGTTTTTCAATTTGCCCTGTCATTTTTATATCTGAATAATAAGATTGTGTATAATCAAAAATTAGATTCAATTACAACCACTGAACAATGAAATTAGTAAGGATATATTCAAATAAAAATTTTAAAAACATTAAAATGGATGCCCATTTTAATGTTGTCCTTGCTCGGATTTCAGATATGGAAAGTAAAGATGATGCTCATAATCTGGGTAAAACTTCTTTAGTGCATGTTATTAATTTTCTTTTGCTTGGGAATTTCAACAAGAATTTCTTTGAAAATGAATTATTTCGTGGCCAGATATTTTTCTGCGAAATTGAATTGAATACAGGTAAATTTTTAATAATTAGGAGACAGATTGATTCTCCTACTAAAATATCATTTAAGCTTAATGAGAATAAACAAAATGGCTTTAATATAC
>DASQZP010000226.1:0-2657 GCA_035638655.1 Bacteroidales bacterium | reverse complement strand
ATCCTTTTAAATAATTAATTTTAAAAATCGGAGCCATATATGAAAAGTCCTTTCACCGGCGGAGCGACAGAACTAGTCAGGGAAAGAAAAAAAATGGATTTCAGAAAAGAATCATTCGACATCGTTTTTCATTCCCGGAAGTGTATAGATACCGGTGAGTATTTTACAACCGATGAACTGGATACACTCAATATCAATCAGGTTTACAATAAATACCGTGAAAAGCATAAAATGCCTTTTCCGGATCAAATCCGTTCTATACGAGAAAAATATGGTCTGTCTGCAACTAAAATGTCAGAACTCTTAGGATTTGGTGTTAATACCTGGAGGAAGTATGAAAGCGGGGATGTTCCGCAAGCTTCAAACGGAAAGTTAATTAAATTGGTGGCAAACCCGGATGAATTTAAGCGATTAATAGAACTGAGTGATGTATTTAGTGAAAAAGAAATAAAAAAAATACTGGACCGGGTAGAATCAACCATTGAGCCGGAAAAGGAATCGGATGAGTTACTTTTGAAAAAGTTATTATCCGATAAAAAATTGGAACCGAATCTGTTTACCGGATACAGGGAATTACGATTAGAGAAATTCCAAAATATGGTCGTATGGTTTGCGGAAAAAGTTCAGCCTTTTAAAACAAGACTAAACAAACTGTTATTCTATGCCGATTTTTTAAACTACAAAAAAACGGGTTTTTCCATTAGCGGATCAAATTATAGAGCCATAGAACTCGGTCCGGTGCCCGATGCATATGATACGCTTTATGATTATCTCACTCGTAAAGATATAATTAACATCGAATATGTGGAATTTGCGGACAGAGAACATATCGGAGAAAAATATAAACCCAATCCGAATCGCCCGTTTGATCAGGAATTATTTGACGAGACCGAAATTGAAAGCCTTAATTATGTCACCGGGTATTTCAAAGACATGGATACCCAGGATGTCATAAAACAAAGCCATTCGGAAAAAGCCTGGGAAGCCAGATCAAAAGAAAAAGGATATATAGAATATGATTATGCTTTTTATTTGAGGATCGGGGAATTAGAATAAGATTAGTTTCAGGATTGAACTTTTCCGGACAATAAGAATTTTGATAATTCCATTTCGTTTATTTCGTTTATTTATGTAGATTACAGATATAGAGATACATGAATAATTGGAGAGATTATGACTGAAACGCTTAAATCACCCACGCAACGAGATCAAAAAATTGCTCAGGAAAATGTTGAGGCTATTGAGAAGATTGTTCAAAAATATCAGTCAGCACGAAAACCTATTGAAATTGAAATAACCGGTGAAAAGACTCGTATTAAAATTCCGCCGTCAGCCTTTCGATTTCTTAATACGGTTTTACAACTAATGGCCAAAGGGAAAGCCATAACCATTATTCCATCGGATACCGAAATAAGTACACAACAAGCCGCAGAAATGTTAAATGTATCCCGGCCACACGTCGTAAAGCTTTTAGAAAAGGGAGAACTTCCGTGTCATAAAGTGGGAACACACAGGCGTATTAAATTAAAAGATTTGGAGGATTATAAAGCTAAAATGGATAAAAAACGCCGTAAGCTACTGGAAGAATTGGCCAAACAGGCTCAGGAATTAGATATGGGGTACTAATTTGCTGCACTCAGGACGTTTTACTGCTCTTTTAGACGCCTGTGTGCTTTATCCTGCTCCGGTTCGTGATTTATTGCTTTGTCTGGCTGAACAACAATTATATCGGCCTAAATGGAGTGAACTTATTCAGGAAGAATGGAAACGAAATTTACTTCAGAACCGTCCTGATTTAAAAGAGACCAGACTGAACAGAACTATTGAAATAATGAATCTGGCCTTTCCTGATGCAGAAGTCAATGGCTATTCGTCATTAATTCAAAATCTCACGTTACCTGATAAAGACGATCGACATGTGCTTGCTGCTGCCATAAGAAGTCGTTCTGCTGTGATAGTTACCTTTAATTTGAAAGATTTTCCGGGGAAATTTTTAGATGATTTTCAAATCGAATCCGTTCATCCTGATGTATTTATCGTAAATTTAATAGAATTAGACGAAGAAAAGGGTATCACTGCTTTTAATCAGCAAGTTGGTCAGCTAAAAAATCCATATCAAACGGCCGAATATGTTTTAGAGAAACTAAAGAAATCAAATCTAAATCAATCGGTTAAACTTATAAGAGAGATCCTCAAATCCAGGTAGAGAAGGTATTTATCGGAATTAATTTAAAAATCATTTCTAAAAAGTGTTATAAATAACAAGAAACAGAAACGTATTTATATTCTATTTAAAACACTTATAGCCAATTAAATCACGTGGTTTATTTATAATATCTAACGTTATGAATAATGTCGAGGGTCACGACTATTCCCCACCCAGGCTCGGTTTGGCAACCCGCAATGTCTTGAAGACTTTGATGTGAGTCTGTCCACCGGTGTTAATCCGACTCTGCTTCGGGAACTGGCCAGTTGCCAGTTTATCGATCAGGGGCACGGGGTGATACCGGTCCTTCGGGCACCGGCAAAACCCATCTGGCCCGGGGGCTCGGCCATGCCGCCTGCCGGGCTTTGCACCCGGTCCGCTTCTTTAAGTTCAATGAGCTGTTTACGTCTCTGGAAAAGGTATTGGAAGAGGAAAACAAGCGAGGCTGGCG
>DASQZP010000225.1:0-2510 GCA_035638655.1 Bacteroidales bacterium | reverse complement strand
TATGAGATACAAAACTCGTTATATTTGAATTCTCTGATCATGGGTGATTAGCTCAGTTGGTTTAGAGCACCTGCCTTACAAGCAGGGGGTCATAGGTTCGAGTCCTATATCACCCACTTTTATAAGCCTTTAGATAGCAATGTTTTGTGCTGTTTAAGGGCTTTTTTGTTTTGGGGTGGGGTTTATAAGTATCAGTCTCTATTACATCATTTTTGTTATATAATTGCTATACAGCCGGCTCTCCTTCATCATTTAAAATTATATAATAAAATAAATCAAAAATCATGAGACTGTAAAACTGTAAACAAATTATTTAAAACTCATTTGTATTTTTACCAGTAGTTTTTTTAAAGAAAGATTGGCCACCTAAAAGGCTACGAAGATAATTTAATTCTAATTTCGTACTGGCTATTTCCTTTTCAACATTACCGAGTTGACTTTGAACTTTATTTAATTCAAAAGAATCTAGAATTCGTTTGTCAGGAGTCAAAATAGATAGCTCACCATCTTTTATTAAAATAGGATAATCGACGTCGATTAACCATTCGTAAGGGACGTTGAATATTTCACTAATTTCCTTGATTATATTGGGATTAGGCTTATTATTTCCATTTACCCACCTACTTATTTGTGCCTTGTTTTTTCCCAATTTTCTTACCAAGTCAGAGTTCGAAAATCCTGAATGCCATAAAAGAAGTCTGAGTTTTTTACCAAAATCCATTTTTTATTTTTGGTTTAATTAAATAAAGTTTTTAATTTAGTGAACTTTTGCAATTTAAAATTGCATCAATTGTCAACATGTTGACACATCAAATATAATATTATGTTTGATGAAAAAAAACAAAAATTTAAATATTTAGAATAAATGATTAATAATGATAAACATGAAATCCAATTTATAATAAGTGAACTTGGTATTAAAATAGATTATCAAAATTTAAGGGATGGTGGTTGGTATGATACTTGGAGTCCCTTCAGGCAGGATAAACATCCTTCTTTTAGTATTAACGTAGATACCGGTAATTTCATAGATCGAGGTGCAGATAAGAAGGGGAATTTGGTTGAATTAGTTAAGTTGATTAATAGGTCAACTACAGATGAAGCAATCAAATGGCTAAAAGAGAAATCCAATCAATACAAAAATAACACCACATCTACTAAAAAATCTGGTAGGTTTTCGCCAACTACTAGATCCTCAAAAAAACCGACTTATACAACAAATGATACCAGAGGTAATCATGGAAATTTCTGGGATGAAGATAATAAAGAATGGTTAAGGAAATGTCGTAAAAAGCTGCATGACTGTTCCGAAGACGCTCTCTCTTTTTGTACTGATTACGACCTGCTGTACAAAGAAACATTGGAATACTATGAGTGCGGTTTGAATGATTCCGGTGGTACCTCAGCTATATTAATGTCCTACGAAACCGGCTGTCAAATATACACGAGAGATGAGAATAATAAAAAGGTGATTCGGCAAAAAAAAGGCAGCAAACCATCGGAGAGCTTTTATGGTACTGATAAGGTGCAGGGTAACGTTAATTTAGCGATTGCTAAATCGCCCAGGGAAGCAATGTTACTTTCTCAGGAAAATGGAGACCAAAATGATGTTATTAGTATTAGTTCCGGTGAACAAGCTAATATTTCTAAACAGCAGAGTGATACATTGTCTCAATTGGTTAAGAAGCACAAGTACAAAGAGATATGCACATTTTTTGATCAGGATACAGAGGAAGCAAAGGAAGTGGCCCAGGGATTCGCTCAGAATGTTAAAAATGTAGTCGGAGACAGATGTGAAGTTTATTCAATCAACATTCAAGAGGCTACCGACGGTGAATGCAAGGATGTTACAGATGCTGTTAAGGCTGGTTTATCTTTTGATGTATTTACGGCATCCAGAAAAAACGTTCCGATTATTTATGATTTATGTGATGTCTCTGATAAGGGAAAAGTAGTTATAAAACGGACTAGATTTCTTGACTTTTTGAATCAGAATGGTTTTTGTAGAATTCCCTCGTTAGCTAACAAAATAACATTATTGGTACATATAAAAGATCATGTAATAGACGAAGCGTCAATTGGAGAAATAAATAAATTTACAATGGATTATTTAGAATCATTACCTGAAATAATAACCCATCCAACGACGGGGAAAACTTTTAAAAAGGAGGATTTAAAAGAAGCGTATTTGAATAAGCAAGCAAGCATGTTAACAGATTTAGGGCTTCAATCGCTACCAACAAGAAATGACATTGAATATGCAACTGATGATCCCGATTCGGCATATATCTTTCCTAAAAATCAAATAATAAAAATAAAAAAAGATGATATATCGAGTATTGATTATGCTGAATTTGATAAGCACATATGGGCAGATCAGATTATTGACAAAGATATCAATATACTTCCGCCCTCTGAATTGAATAATAATTTTGAATTCAACATGGTATTTAGACATGCTACATCTGATTACGACGGTGAAAAGAATGAATACCATGAAAATACTGATC
>DASQZP010000224.1:0-2268 GCA_035638655.1 Bacteroidales bacterium | reverse complement strand
TCCAATGTATATTTTAGTCAATTGAGCAGTTGTAAGTTCAATGTTCTTCATTATTTTACCCAGTGCCCATCCATGTATTGGAGGTTTACGGAATCTGTAATCAGTAGTTTCAGGAACATACCCGTACCGGTTGGGCAGTTGTCCGTTTTCTTTTTGTCCGTCGAATATAACCATCAAATTGTCCCACGCCACTTCAGGCAGATGGTAGGAAGCAGCCATGGCATTAAAGCAATGATCCCAACTCCAGATAAAATGCATCCAGTTCTTCGACATCAGCATGGCAGGTCGTTGGTAATATCCGTGATCAATTTCGCTCATCCACAGTATATAGGCTGCAAGTTTTCGGTCTTCAGCATATTTTTCGGGTAGTGCTGGCATTTTTGCTAAAAAAGTTTTATAGGAATCGTTTGCGGTTTTCACGCAACTATTAAATGCGATTTTTTCAGTGCTGGTTGTCCAGGTGCTGTCGGTTTCTTCAATACTGATTTCGTAATCGCCTTTGGCCGAGGGTTGCAGAACAAACACTTTTTTGTTTTCATTGAATACAAGTGAACCTGTGTAACAGGTTACTACATGATAGGAAATACCAAACTGATTGCTCTTTTGCAGATGGTAAACACCTTCACCCCGGGGTACGATTGACAATTTGCCATTTTCAAGAAGTTTTTTATCGGGCATCAGCACCATGGGTTGCCTTTCGCCCTTCAACCTGAATTTTTTATAGTTTTCAAAACAGGCGTTGCCTGTTTGAATACTGTCAGCAAACAATAAAAGTTCACCCGGTGTGCCTGTGGCTTCGGCATTAATGGTATCGCCCCCGGAAATGTATAAAAATTTAAGGATACTATTATCCTTTCCCAACCAGGTATAGCGTAAATCGGTAATGGTCACACCCCGTATCTGGTAGTTATCGCAAACCGACATGCCTGATTCAGGTATGCTGAATGGTGCTTCTTTTAAACTAAATTCAACTACAGGTTTGCTTTTATTTTTATGGTTACAACTTATTAACAGTACTTGTGATACTATTAAAAATAAAGGTATTAACCGATTGGTATTTCTGCAAATTTGCTGTACGTAATTCATTTGTTAAGTATATTTTATTGATTTACTGTGTAACCGGAAAATAACAATGCACTAAAACCGGAAAGAGAGGTTCTCCCCATCAGCCTGTCTGCTGACCGGAGGAAGGCAGGTTCTCACTGGTGGGCTGCCTACTTGATTGTGTGTAGTGCTCTAAATCCATCGTACTTCTTTTAAATTCCGTTTGATTCCCCTTTTATATTTGTATTTTGGATATCCGATTATGATTGATGTTAAAATTTCTTCTCCATCTTTAACACCAAATGTATTTCTTAAATTTTTATCTCTATTTATCGCAGGAGGAATAATATCCATAATAGAACCGCCCAAACCAAGCGAATGTGCCGAAAGCATTCCGTAAGTCGCTGCTATTGAAATATCCTGACTGATGTCCTCGCCATTTTTGTCCGCGATAAAAAGTATCATTGCCGGGGCATTGCGGGTTAAAGTATCTTCAGTCCCTTTTATTAGAGCCGGCATTCGTGCCGTTAAAAGGGGAACTAAATGTCCCTGCATTGTTTTAAATGTTTTCTTGCCCGCTTCTTTTTTTATGAAAATTCGGGCAATTGGATTGATAATTTGTAAATATTTTCTTAAACTGTTATTATCCATACATCTGCGAGGTTGTTTGCATTACACACACGTTTTGGCGTTGTAGTAAGCTGACGAAAAAGATTAAATATGCAAATTTTATTTGATTTTACAGAGTTTCAATAAGTGTTTTTTTCCAGAGAGTAAACTTAGCGAAGCGATCTCACGACCGGCTGGTGGCCCGGCTTGTGTGAGGGAGTAACGCCCTGTTCTGAACACTACGATCACCGTTAATTTAATTTGCAAACGAGGTTACGAACCCATGCTCGCATGGTATCAAAAAATCGTTCCTCATAAATTAACTCCAACGCTTTTTAGCTTCGCTGAGCTCACAGCCTGTCCCGATTGTTTCTTCGGGATAAGGTGGTCCCGCTAAGGGGATAAATAGTGAGAGGTGCTCCGGTGGGCTTTTAACTCACCGGGCATCTCGATTAGCTGCTGGCGGTTTTCAATTTTAATCGCTTTGTTTATATCTATAATCATTTGTCTTTCAGTTACTAAAATTCTTCAGTCTACATTTAGATTGTTTTCATAAACAATATCAAAATCCTTAAATGGTATCTCATTAATCTTAATCATTAATGGAGTCACGAT
>DASQZP010000223.1:0-19585 GCA_035638655.1 Bacteroidales bacterium | reverse complement strand
GGCGCGATGAAAGAAACCATTTTCTTTATATATTCCACTACCATGGGATTATGAGCAATACCACCCGTAAGAATGATGCCATCAACATTTCCCTTTAATACGGTAGCCATAGAACCAATTTCCTTGGCAATCTGGTAAGACATAGCATCCTGGATCAATTTTGCTTTTTTATCACCGTCAGTAACCATCATTTCAACATCATAAGCGCTGTTTGTTTCAAAATAGGCCACATATCCACCTTCACCGGTAATCATGTGCTTAATTTCTTCTTGTGTATATTTGCCGCTGAAACACATTTTAACAAGGGCACCTGCAGGCAGTGTACCTGACCTTTCGGGAGAAAAAGGGCCATCACCGTCAAGAGCCTGATTAACATCTATTACACGACCATGACAATGTGCACCAACAGAAATTCCACCACCCAAATGGGCAATAATCAGATTTAAATCCTCATATTTCTTATCCAGTAACCTGGAATAAGCTCTTGCAGTAGCTTTTTGGTTAAGCGCATGAAAAATTGAGTATCTTTTGAATTCAGGATGCCCTGCTATGCGAGCAACTTGCACAAACTCATCAACCACTACCGGATCGGCAATAAATGCCCTTGCATTAGGCAGTGAATGGGCAATATTATCGGCAATCAAACCACCCAGGTTGCTGGCATGCTCTCCCATTACACCTTCTTTCAGGTCGTTTTTCATATCTTCATTAATTTCATAGACACCAGACTTAATTGGTTTAATAAGTCCACCTCTGCCTACAACTGCCTCAATTTCATCGACAGCAATATCTGCGTGTTTTAACTCATTTAAAATGATGTTCTTGCGAAATTCAAACTGGTCGGTAATTTTCTTAAATTGCTGAAGTTCTTCAAGTGAATGTTTGATATTTTTCAGAAATACTACCCGGTTATTCACGTAAACTGCAATTTTAGTTGAAGTAGATCCTGGATTGATTGCCAGTACTTTATGATCAGCCATTTTATTTAAAATTTTAAAATTTATTAGTTACTATTTATTAAGTGCAGCTGCCAGGGCTATTGAATAAAGCTTGGTTTGCGGACTATCAGCTCTTGAAGTCAGTACAATAGGTACTTTTGCCCCGGTAATAATGGCAGCAGAGGATGCACCGCAAAGGAAACAAAGAGATTTGTATAAAACATTGCCACTATTCAGGTCAGGAGCCAGCAGCAGATCAGCATTACCCCCAACCTCGCTCTTAATTCCCTTATGTTGTGCTGCTTCTTTTGAAACGGCAATATCGAGTGCATAAGGACCTTCAACCAGGCAGTTATTGATTTGACCACGTTGATTCATTACAGCCAGCATAGCGGCATGTACAGTAGATTCAATTTTAGGATTAACGGTTTCAACCGGGGCCAGAATGGCTACCCTGGGTTCGGCATTGCCGAGCCTGTTAAGCACACTTACTGCATTTTGCAGTATGGAAACTTTGTCGTTAAAATCCGGAGCCACATTCATAGCAGCATCAGTTATACCCAATAGCTTGGAATAATGGGGAAGTTCAAAGAGTGCAAAATGGCTCAGTGTCTGAGAACCGCGTAGACCATTTTCCTTACTTATAACAGCTTTGAGCAATACAGAAGTAGCAACGAGGCCTTTCATTAGTATATCGGCACTTCCTTCTCTTATTAATGTTACAGCTATTACAGATGCTTGTTGAGGATCGGGTTCATCTATGATTTGCTCGGGATTTAAAGTAAGTTCTATCTCCCTGGCAATTGTTTTTATTTTATCTGCATCTCCAACGAGTAGCGGAGAAATAATCTGTTCTGCTGTTGCTTCTTTCACAGCCAGCAATACCTCCCTATCGGCAGCAGCAGCTACAATCAGTTTACGGGTTGATTTCTTTTTTGCTGTTTCTATCAGTTGATCTAATTTGGTGT
This sequence comes from Bacteroidales bacterium, assembly GCA_035638655.1. GTDB lineage: Bacteria > Bacteroidota > Bacteroidia > Bacteroidales > DASQZP01 > DASQZP01. The sequence goes on along the minus strand of DASQZP010000223.1, from coordinate 17,679 downwards.
AATTCATGTGATTTTATCGCAATTTTAGGGGTTTAAAATCGGCCATGAAGTTATACTATTGCACAAAAAAAACACGGGCTTTGGCCCGTGTTTGAAAACATTATAAAGGTTTTATCACTAATTCACAATTTCTTGTGTATCACGTGCAATCACCAGTTCTTCGTTGGTTGGTACCACCAGGACTTTTACCCTGCTGTTATCATCTGATATAACTGCTTCTTTGCCTCTAAGACCTTTATTAGAAGATTCGTCAATTTTTACTCCCAGAAAATCAAGATTACGACAGACTTCACTTCTGGTAAGGTCACCATTTTCTCCTACCCCACCTGTAAAAACGATGGCATCGAGACCGCCCATTGCAGCGGCGTAAGCTCCCACGTATTTTCTGATTCTGTAATGATACATATCCAGCGCAAGTTTAGCGCGTTCATTTCCTTTTGCTGCAGCCTCTTCGATTTCACGCATATCAGAAGATATACCTGTAATACCCAGCATCCCGCTGTGTTTGTTGATCAGTGTGTTGGTGGAGGCAAAGCCGATCTCTTCCTTATCCATAATGAAGGTGAGTACCCCAAGATCAAGGTCTCCTGCCCGTGTACCCATGATAAGCCCTTCAACAGGTGTAAGTCCCATCGATGTATCAACTGATTTACCCTGATCAATTGCTGCCATAGAAGCGCCATTCCCAAGATGGCAGGTGATCATCTTAAGTTTTTCGGGTGCAATATCCAATATTTCGCAGGCTCTTTTTGATACATATCTGTGACTTGTGCCGTGGAAACCATATCGACGGATACTGTATTTTTCATATAAGGAATAGGGAATCGCGTACATATAGGCATGTTGAGGCATTGTCTGGTGAAAAGCGGTATCAAATACACCAACCTGCGGTACATTTGGAAGTAAATATTGCATCGCATAGATACCTTTCAGGTTAGGCGGATTATGTAAAGGGGCCAGCTCACTACAGTCTTCCATCTGTTTAATTACATCCTCAGTAATTAGTACACTGCCTTTGAATTTTTCGCCTCCGTGAACCACGCGGTGACCAACCGCGTCAATTTCTTCCAGGTTTTGAATACATCCGTGTTTTTCGCTGGTGAGTATACCAAGAACATATTCAATTCCGGTCTGATGATCCAGAATATCACCTTCAAAACGAACTTTTTCACCGCTCTCTTTCTCGTGTTTTACAAATGATCCTTTCATCCCGACTTTTTCGGCAACTCCCTTACCCAGTACTTCATGTGAGTCCATTTCAAAAAGCTGGTATTTGATTGATGAAGAACCACAATTGAGAACCAATATTTTCATTTTCTTTTCTTTTATATCATGCAGATCAGTTATTAAGTAAAAACTGATCCCGAAGATTATTTTTTAAAGTTATTTTTCTGATTATATAAAAATATGAGTAGAATGGATCAATTTTTATGATTGATTTTCTTGCCAAATTCATCGTAAACATAGAAGCCTTTTTGTGTTTTGCGGCCTAGTTGGTTGGCTCTGACCATCCTTTTGATAAGCGGAGAAGCCTTGTATTTCATGTCTCCGAATTCACGGAACAGATTGTCCATCCATTTTTCAACCTTGTCAAGACCAATGCGGTCAGCCATTTCAAAAGGTCCATAAGCAAAACCAAGTCCTGCACGCATCGTAAGGTCAATATCTTCTTTGTTGCCAACACCTTCCATCAGCATTTCACAGGCTTCATTAATCAGGGTAGAATACAGCCTGACACTTATGAGACCTGGTGATTCTTCAACAGGAATAACAGTTTTACTAAGCAGTTTTACAAATTTGATGACATCTTCATACACTTCATCTGTAGTATAGAGTCCCCTGACTACCTCAATTACCCTGGCATCGGGAGCGGTAGTAAGAAAGTGCAGACTAACACACCTTTCTTTATGTTCGAGTTCTGATGAAAGCTCTGTGATAACAATAGTGGTTGAATTAGTGGCAATTATTGTTTTCTCATCAACATACTGTTCAATTTTTTTAAACACTCCCTTTCGGATGTCGATGCTCATTTCCCTGTTTTTGGAAAGAATAGCTTCCACAACCAGGTCACAGCCTTTCAGGTCTCCATAATCAGTAGTGCCTTTAATCCTTGACATGATGATGCGTTTATCCCCGGGTGTCATGCCCCAGTGTGAGATTTGTCGATCAAGTTCCTGTTCAATATCGTGTATTGCCAGTTGAATTTTTTCCTCACTCAGCTCAACAAAAGTGACTTCTATTCCTCTGCATGCCACTACTCTAGCTATGCTCTGCCCTACAGTTCCGCATCCAACAATACCAACCCTGGAAAAAAGGTTTTTTGGACGATTTTTCTTACTCAATCCATAATTTTCAATGGGTTCAACTATTACTTCAGCCATTTTACGTATCTAATTTGAAATTTAAGTTATCAGGTTACAGAGTTAAACACCGGCAGCCTGATTGGCTGTGATGGCAACTAAGTTTACAATGTCATCCACCGAGCATCCCCTCGACAGATCATTTATAGGAGCTGCAAGTCCCTGCAAAATTGGCCCTACCGCTTCGGCATGAGCCAATCGCTGAACCAGCTTATAGGCTATATTCCCAACTTCCAGAGAAGGAAACACCAGCACGTTTGCCTTACCGGCAATGCTGCTGCCAGGAGCTTTACTTTTACCAATGGATTCAATAATGGCTGCATCTGCCTGCAATTCTCCATCGATTTCCATATCAGGAGCCATCTCTTTTGCTATTTTGGTAGCGCTTACAACTTTATCAACCATTTCATGTTTGGCGCTCCCTTTTGTTGAAAAACTGAGCATGGCAATTCTGGGTTCGAATCCGGCGATAGCACGGGTAGTTTTTCCTGTTGAAACTGCAATCTGGGCAAGTTGCTGATCATTGGGGTCAGGATGCACCGCGCAGTCCGCAAAAACCATCAATCCGTCTTCTCCGAACTCATGATCTTTCAGGATCATAATAAACGCACCTGAAACCAAACTGATGCCGGGCAGCGTTTTAACATATTGAAAAGCAGGACGCAATACATCACCGGTTGCATTCATAGCTCCTGCCACTTCTCCGTCGGCATCGCCATTTTTGATAATCAGTGTACCGAGATAAAGTGGATCTTCAATGAGCTTTTCTGCTTCTTCTCTCTTTAATCCTTTGCTTTTTCTTAGCTCAAGCATAAGGCTTATATACTCTTCTTTTTTAGCGTGTTGTACAGGATCAATGATGGTAGCTTTGCCGATATTTTTTAATCCAAGACTATCTGCTTTTGCCTTAATTTCACCGGGATTACCCAACAATATAATTTTGGCAATTTCTTCCTGTAATAAAATATCAGCGGCTTTTATTGTTCGCTCTTCCAAACCCTCAGGCAAAACAATACGTTTTTGATGCTTTTTTGCTTTCTCTTTAATACTGCTTATTAAATCCATTGTATCTCAGTTATTTATATATTGTAATTTTTGTTGCTAAAATTAGATAAAAATTTAGATTTTCAGTCCTTTAAACATGATGATTTATGTCATAAAATGAAACTGTTTAATAACAACTTTTTAACAATCCTGTCGATAAATTGTTAAATTTGTAATTAATACATAAGGGTCTTAATATCAATATATAAACCCTTTTATCTCAAAATATAGCTCATTATGAATCTAAACCAGTTATTTGACCGCTTGTGGCATGATTATACCACCCAAAATCCTAAAGCTGCAAAAATTTATAATTTATTTACAGATAAAGGCGAACAGGTAGTTAATGATCATATTGCATTTCGTACATACAATGATCCCCGAATCAATATTGACAGACTTTCCAGTGTTTTTGAGTCGAAGGGGTATGTGGAAGGCGGAAAATATGAGTTTAAGGAAAAAAAACTGAATGCCAGGCATTATGAATTACCTGACTCTCCTGAAGCACCAAGGGTATTTATCAGTGAACTGAAGGTAGAAGCTTTCAGCCCTTTTCTGCAACAAACCATTAATAATTTGATTGATAAACTTGATGACAGTACATTAACTAATGAGGAACTGATTGTTTCAGGAAATCCCTGGGGAATGCCTATTTACGACACATACCAGAAACTCAGGGAAGAATCTGAATACGCGGCATGGTTGTATGTTTACGGTTTCAGGGCAAATCATTTTACTGTAAGTGTTAACCACCTGAAACAATATAATTCCATTGAAAAAGTGAATGAATTTCTTAAGAAAAATGGCTTTGAACTGAATTCTTCAGGTGGAGAAATTAAGGGATCGCCTGCCGAATTACTGGAGCAATCCAGTACGAGGGCGAATATTATTCCAGTTACCTTTGTGGAGGGTACTTTTAATATTCCTTCCTGCTATTATGAGTTTGCACGCCGTTATGTCGATCAGAGCGGAAAGCTCTATAGTGGTTTCATTGCAAAATCTGCAGATAAAATTTTTGAAAGTACTGACTCTCAGGATAAGTAATTTGAAAATTTTCTCTTTATCAGGCAGCCACTTTTCGGTATCTGAGAATGGCCAGACTTAATATTATTATACCGTAAATTAACAAGTGGATTACCTGACCCAGAATATCCTTTAATCCGCTTCCTTTGAGTAATATCATTCTGATAATACTCATAAAATAGGAAATTGGGTTGATGATATTCATATATTGTGCCCATTTTGGCATGGTTTCAACAGAAGTAAAAACGCCCGACATCATTATAAATATCAGCATGAAGAAAAACGACAGCAGCATTGCCTGTTGTTGGGTATGGGCAATAGTAGATAACAACAGCCCAAGCCCAAGAACAGCAATTAGATAAATTCCTGCTACTCCAAAAAGCAGAAAAATACTGCCTACCATGGGAATATTAAATAATAACTTGCCTATAAAAAGCCCTAAACCCAGATCAAAAAGTGCAATAATCCAAAATGGTATCAATTTACCCGCCAGAAAATGTATTTTTTGAATGGGGGTCACATTGATCTGCTCGATGGTACCCATTTCTTTTTCACGTACAAGGTTTAAACCGGAAAGAAAGGCTCCGATAACAGTTACCAGGATTACCAGGACAGCGGGAACCATAAAGGTTTTATAATCGAGCTCAGGATTATACCAATATTCAGGTATTATATTAATGGTGGGTTGCAAATGTTCATCAGTTTGAACTTTATACCAGGAAGCAATTAAATTTCTGTTGTAGGAGGAAATAATACCCATGGCATAATAATTACTAATACCGGCCACGGTCCCGTTTATGGCATTTATGAGCACCTGGATGGAAGAGTTGTTTTCTCTCACCATTTTTTTTTCAAATCCGGCAGGTATATGGAGGATCATGTCGCACTTATTTTCTTTCATCATGTTTTCTGCCTGTTCAAGGGAAAAGGTACCCGGCACAAGATTGAAAAATGGTGAGCCATCAAACTTACCGGTTAGGCCCCTTGACATATCAGACAGGTCCTTGTCTACCATTACCATTTCAATACTTTTCATTTCCAGGGTGGCAGCATTCACCAGGATGATCAGCTGAACAACAGGCAATACAAATATGATGGGCAGCATTGTTCTGTTGCGAAAGATCTGCAGAAACTCTTTTTGTATGATAAATAATATTGTTCTCATAATTTGATATTAATACCCTGTAATATTTCTATTCGAGTCTGATACTGAATTTTCTTATGCTTAAGCCAATAAAAACAATGGTCATTCCGGTTAAAACCAGCGTTTCCTTCCAGATGTAGGCCAGTCCTGTACCTTTTATCATGATATTTTTAATGATAATAATAAACCATTTGGGCGGCATCAGCTGACACAGCCATTGTAGAATGCGTGGCATATTTTCAATCGGAAAAATGAAACCGGACAACAAGATAGTTGGCAGCATCAGGGCAAACATGGAGATCATCATGGCAGTCTGTTGGTTACTGGTTACAGTCGAGATAAATATACCGAGCGAAAGTGCCATAACAATAAATAAAATACTTTCAGCCAGCAACAAAACTGTACTGCCTCTGACAGGAAGGCCAAATACATAATTCCCCAGCAGAATAATTACAACAGCATTTATGAAAGATAACAAAATATAGGGTGTAACCTTGCCCAGTATTATCTGGACAGGTCGCAGCGGTGAAACCAGCAGTACTTCCATCGTTCCTGTTTCTTTCTCTCTCACAATTGAAACAGAAGTCATAAGGGCTGAAATAAGCATGAGAATCATGGCCATAATTCCCGGTACGAACATATACACCCCCAGTAATTGTTCATTGTACATCATGCGTGGCCGCACATCAATTGACAGTGGCAAATTCGAAGAGATAGTCAGATTCCGGTTAAAATCACTTATAATCGCAGTAGTATAATTAACAATAAGATTGGCCATATTCGCATCTGAGGCATCAGCCAGTAATTGTACACTGGCCACATTATTTCTTTCCAGATCGCGACCAAAATTATCCTGAAAGACTATTACTTCTTTCACTTCTCCTTTGCGGAAAGTTTCTTTTATCTGCTGATCAGAATAGATCTTATGGTCCAGGATGAAGTAACCTGAAGAAGTTAATTTATCAACAATCCTCCTTGTCGTTTCATCATTTGACTGATCGTAAACGGCTATTTTTACATCCCTGATCTCATTGGTGAGCACAAAACCAAACAGGAGCATCTGTATGAAAGGCATTCCAAACAACACCAGCATAGTACGCGGATCTCTGAAAATATGATAAAATTCTTTAATGACAAACCCGATAAATCTTTTCATATTTTTTTTGCTTAATCAATTCATTAAGGATGCTGTCTGTAATGCATTATTTAAAGTAACTTGCGATGCGGGAATAAGTTAGCTTTTTAAAGTCCTGTTCGTTACTGACTGTATTGGTTAATTCATGCTCCGGGTGGGTGGTTGCAATCCCCGTCACTTTCATACCGGCTTTATTGGCAGACTCAATTCCCAATACTGAGTCTTCGAAAACTATACATCTGGCAGGTTCGATGCCAATTTTGTCTGCCGCTTTCAAATAGATTTCAGGATCAGGTTTTCCATGTATCACGTGCGAAGCATCCAGCAGAACATCAAAATATTGTTTCAACGCTGTTTTGGAGAGTACAAATTCCACATTTTCAGGTGGTCCGGACGTAGCCAAAGCCACAGGCACATGATAATTTTTCAGGTCCTTCAGAAACATTTCTAAGCCCGGAAGCGGTTTGATATGAGGTGAATAAATCTCCCGGTAAATCACTTCTTTCTCCTCTCCCATTTGTGCCAGCTCTTCTTCTGATTTTGTATCTCCAAAGAAGTGCCGCATAAAATGCATATTGGTACCGCCAAAATTGGCTGTAATCTCTTCATCTGTTGTTTTAATGCTATGTCGGCGACAGAATTCAGTCCAGGAGTGTACATGGTAATAATGATTATCTACGATTACACCATCCATATCAAATATGGCTGCAAATTTTATAGTATTTGTCATTTCTTCTTTGTTTTTCATGCTCTTTAGTTGGTTAATGTCTTCATTGATAACTAGGATTATGATGCGTTCTGTTTCTTTCTGGCCAGTTTTACAAATACCTCATCCATATTTGCCGCTTTGTAGGTTGCTTTGAGATTGGCAGGCGTATCGAGGGCTACAATTTTCCCTTCCACCATGATAGAAATACGGTCACAATATTCTGCTTCATCCATGTAATGGGTAGTTACAAAAACAGTAATGCCCCTGTTTGCAGCTTCATATATCAAGTCCCAGAACTGCCTGCGGGTTATTGGATCTACGCCTCCGGTGGGTTCATCGAGAAAAACAATTCGCGGATCATGGATGATGGCCACCGAAAACGCCAGTTTCTGCATCCAGCCTGGTGGAATGTTATCGAGTAAACTTTTCCTGACATGTTCGAGTCCCAGTCGCTGGAGTAACTCGTTCGTTCTTTCTTTGATTTTTTTTCTGGACAGTCCGTAAATGCCTCCGTAAAACCGTATATTTTCTGCTACTGTCAGGTCCCTGTAAAGAGAAAATTTTTGACTCATATACCCGATATTGCGCTTAATGGCTTCAGTTTGAGTCCAGACATCAAAACCTGCAACTGAAAGCTCACCTGAAGTAGGGGCAGATAAGCCACACAATATTTTTATTGCAGTGGTTTTACCGGCGCCATTGGCTCCGAGAAAGCCGAATATTTCTCCCGGATACACATCAAAATTCAGGTGATCATTGGCTGCAAAATGATCAAATTTTTTAACCAGGTCTTTAACTTTTATAATGGGTTCTGTTGGCATTTTTTCTTCATATTTTTATTATTGCTCATTTTGGGCTGACTGCGAAGACATCATCATTTCCATGAAACTATCCTCAATGGATGCTGATATTTCATTAACTATTATTTCAGAAAAACCCTTATCCCTGAGGTAATCTATAATCATTTGTGCTGATACTCGGTTATTTACCGGGGTAAAGTGGGCCGCCTGGCCAAATGAAAAAATACTGTGTGTCTTTTCCCATTCCCGCAATGCGCTTAGCAAGTTAATCATTCGTCCGGCTTTCACTTCATAGAGAGGCAGCCCAAAACCGGCAGAAATATTTGATGGTTTGTCTATTGTCATTATATTTCCTTTCTGCATCAGGGCAACGCGATCGCATTGTGTGGCTTCATCCATATAAGGTGTTGAAACTAAAATGGTGATGCCCTGTTCCCTGAGTCTTCCCAGCATTTCCCAGAATTCGCGCCGAGATACAGCATCAACCCCGGTAGTGGGCTCATCCAGTACGAGAATATCCGGACTGTGAATGAGTGCACACGACAAAGCCAGTTTCTGTTTCATACCACCAGAGAGATTTCCGGCGCGTCGTGTTTTGAACGGTTCTATTTGTTGATAAATATCCCTGATAAGGTGATAATTGGCATCTATGGTTGTTCCGAAAATAGTGGCAAAAAAATTCAGGTTCTCTTCCACTGACAGATCCTGATAAAGAGAAAAACGACCTGGCATATACCCGATAGAGCGTCGGATCGTTTTATAATCCTTTCTGATATCCCAGGGCCCCATGTGTGCTGTCCCTTTATCGGCGAGCAAAAGGGTGATCATAATCCGGAACAGCGTGGTTTTTCCCGATCCGTCGGGTCCTAAAAAACCAAATATTTCATTCTTGTTTACATTAAAACTCACTCCGTTCAGAGCTTTGGTTTCTCCGTATGATTTATAAATATCTTTCGCTGTTATATATGATTTGTCATCCATTATCACCCGCTTATTGTTTGTATATTCAATGTTTTAGAGAATGAAAAGATTTTATTCATTTTTTAAAATACCCTGTCCAATACTGAAAGAAACCACTGTGTTGTAGTATTCGTAAGCCATGTATTTTCCAAAATTTCATCTCCATCCTGTACCCAGGTATCCGGAATCAATTCATCCTGTCCGTTTTTCACCATTTCTCCAATCAGTTCCTCATCAGTTTCCGGATGAAACTGCAAGGCAAGTATATGATCTTTATAAATAAAACCCTGGCAGGTCGTAGCCTTTGAGGAAGCCAGCTGGACTGCACCTTCAGGAAGTTTATATGTGTCAGCGTGCCAGTGAAACGTAGTGAAATAATCCGGCAGTCCTTTGAACCAGTGGTGTTTTATGGCCTGCTGATCGATAGTTACCGGAAACCATCCGATCTCAGCTTTTTCATTTTTGAATACCTGCTCGCCCAATGCATCGGCAAGTAGCTGTGAGCCAAGACAAATACCCAGCATTGGTTTCTTCTTTTTCAGGGTCTTTTTGATAAACTCCTTTTCTTCCTGCAACCAGGGATATACTTTATCTTCATAAACATTCATTCCTCCGCCCATAATAACAAGCCCGTCAAAAGTGTCCTGCAAAGGAGGTGTATCTCCCTGAAAAAACCTCGTGTAACTTACTGACTGGTTGTTTCTTTTGGCCCAGTTGAGTATAATCCCCGGTCCTTCGAATGGTTCATGCAGTAATATATGTAACCTCATAATTGTTAAAATTTTTTACTCTGTGAAATTTATTTCTCCGGGCATTCCGATTTTTAACCTGCCATCGTTCTTCACGCTTACTTTCACGGCATACACTAAATTTACCCGCTCTTCCTTGGTTTGGATTATTTTGGGGGTGAATTCAGCCTGGGGAGAGATCCAGGTGATCGTTCCTTTCAGCGACTGATTAGTATCCTTTGTTTTATCAATAAGTACCTGTACTTTTTCACCGGTCTTGATTTTAGGAAGTTGTACACCACTCACATAAACCCGGAGTATAAGGTGGTTCATGTTAGCAATCTTATACAGCGTCTTTCCGGGAGCCGCCATTTCATGCGCCTCGGCATATTTCTCCAACACCACACCGCTTACTGGATTTACCACGATAGAACGATAGATCTGGTTGTTGACCTGTGCAATTTGACTTTCAATCGCGGAAATTTCGTCCCTTACTCCCTGTTTCTGAACCTTTACAGAATTGATCTGTTTCTTCACCACATTGATCTTTCCGTTAATATCATCAAGCTGTCTGGCTGGCACGGCACTGTCCTGCATGAGGCGGGTTATCCTGTTTTGATCAACTTTTAAGGTCTTCAGCTGCTCCTGTTGTACTTCCACCTGTGCTTCAATACTGGTTAGTTTTGAATGGGCAGCCTTTTCGCGTGCCATTAACTGTTGTTTCTGCAAATACAGCTGAGTGGTATCAATAACGCCAACAACCTGCCCCTTGTTTAGCATCATACCTTCTTCAATGGTAAACGACTCCAGTATGCCCTGTCCCTGTGCAGGTACCAGTATATCAACAGCTTCAAAGTTGCCGTATGCATCCGATTTTTCGTCCGAAAGGCTGCATGAATAGCTCACGGCTGCTACAATTATTGAAATAATCAGCATTTTCATATTGATAGATATTTAAAGTTTTTTAGTACGTTCCGTTTATAGTCAGGTAACTGACTTTTGATTTAATAAGGTTTATTTTATCAGTCTCATATTTGATCCGCGCTCGTGTTTCAGCTGTCAGTTCGGTCAGGTAATCAGCTGAATTGATTACTCCGTTTTTCAGGCGTGAAGCGGCTGAAGTCGTAACTGATTTTCGCAACTGAACGATCTGTTCGTCCTTTTTAACTGCACTTTCATAGTTTTTTATGTCAGTCATAGCCTTATTAAGTGAAATCTTAAGGTTTTCATCAAATGTTGCTTTTTTCACATCCACTAAATCCTTCTGCAGGGCCAATACCTGTCTTTGTCTGTTATTTTGATTCCAGTCCCATATATTCCATTTTAAACTGGCGCCTATTAAATAATAAGTATCCCACTGATTGTTCAGGATATTCAGCCCGGGTTTTCCATAACCTGCAGTGGCAAAAGCTGCCAGGCGGGGCAATCGCTGCGATTTGAGTAGCTTAGCAGAAGCATCCAGGGTTTCTTTCTGATAATTAAACAATGCCTGCTCTGGACGGTCTGTTGTGGTATCCTGCAATGTTATTACTGGTAATATAAAACGGGTTTCATAGGACAACTGCAGCCCTGTCAGTTGATTCATAATGTCAATTGCTGATTTCCGGTTGTTGATAACCGTCTCCAGGTCCTGACCGGTTTTTAATAATTCGGCTTTAAGATTATCCCGGTCAGCCGGGAGCAAAATACCGTTTTCAACACCCGAACTAACCATTTCAAGCTTTTCCTGAAGGTTATGTTCTACATCTCTTAGCAGCGCTTCACTCTTTTGCAGGATAAGGATCAGAAAATAAACATTATTAACCTGTTCCTTTACCTGATGCATATCGACGCGGACTTGCTGCAGCCCTGTATTTGTTTTGCTGTTTTCCAGTTCTTTGCTTCTCTTTATGGAGCCACCGTCATACAGTACTTGGTTGATATCAAGGGTTACACTGTACTGATCTTTTGGAGCTGTTGGAAAATTAACATTTGGAATGGAGATGCCCCCTCCTATTTCTACGACATCTGACTGATAGGTAGCCTTTCCCCCCAAATTAAGTTGGGGTAACCACCTGGCATTGAGGTTGGCAATTTTCAGTTTAGCAGACTCATTGATCACCGGAACCTGTCCGGCCAGTGGATAATTGTTTGCCAGGCTGTCGTAACAACGCAAAAGGGTAATGCTGTCCTGCCCGTATGCTGAAATATTTATCACAACAAACAGCAATATCAATATCTTTTTCATACCTGATGCTTTTTTATTGAATGAATAATAAAATTTGTCACTTCATGCTTTCTCTCTGCCAGAAAATGGTCGTAAGCGGGCTGGTCTCCTTTGAACAGAATTGCTGAAATAATGGGCCTTCCAATTACCGGAAAGAGACACAGCCCCAAAATGTTTACAATTAAATGAAGCGGATCAGTTTCTCTGATAATGCCGGCTTTTGCTTCTTGCTGAACTGATTGGGCAAATGACTGTATAAATTCTCCTTCAACAGCAGCCCCTATATGCTTTATATAATAAGCTCCGGCATCAGGATCTCTGTTCATCTCGTTAATGATGAAGGCAGGAATAAATGGATGATCAGTTAATAAATCCATATAGGCATCCACAAATTTTTCTATTTTTTCAAATACTGTTTCACTGGTTCTTAAAGCACCCGCTACAGATGGAAAGAAATTCGTAAACACTTCAGCAAAAACCCGTTCGAAAAGCTTTTCCTTGCTTCTGAAATAGTAATGCAACAAGGCTTTATTGATACCTGCTTCATCTGCTATCTCCTGCATTCGTGCCCCTGCCATACCCTTTCTGATGAATACTTCCTTTGCTGCATCAAGGATTAAATCCTCTGTCTTTTTATCATTTTCCGACATATGTAACCAAAAGGTTTAATAATTTAGTTTAACCATTTGGTCAAAGTTACAACATTCTGAATTACCGGCAAAATATTTTTGAGATTTTTTTTGCTTTTTCATGAAAAATCCAAATAGCTGCAGGTTCTGAAGCATAAAAAATATGTAAAAAGTAAAATAGTGATATATTTGCGTTTAATTAACGTGTTAACTTAAAATATTATGAAGCTAAATTATTTTTATTATTTGCTATTCTCCCTGCTGACCACTGCTGGATGTAGCAATTATAGGGAAAATCCAAAAATTACAGTTGGCGAATTAAAACAGGACATCGGATATCTCGCCTCTGACAGTTTGAAAGGCCGGTATCCCGGAACAACAGGCGACAGCCTGGCTGCGGCATTTATACGCGAACAGTTTATAGCAGCAGGACTTGACCTTCAGGCAGACAATGGCTACCAGTATTTTGAAGTAATTACAGGCACAAAAGCAGGAAAGAATAATGCAGTCGACTACAATAATATGAACGGACAGTTGTATGATGATTTTGTACCTGCCGGTTTTTCTGCTAATGGCACCTTTGCTGCTCCGGTTGTGTTTGCCGGATATGGTTTTGATATCAATACCGACAGTTTAAAATGGAATGATTATGCAAATCTGGATGTAAAAGGGAAATGGGTACTTATTTTACGGGGTGATCCTGAACCAGACAACATGCATTCGCCCTATATTCAATATGCTGAAGACCGGTACAAGGCAATGGTAGCCAAAGATCAGGGCGCCCTGGGTGTGTTGCTGGTTTCCGGACCTGAAACAGATCATGAAGACAAACTTACAATAAACCGGGCCAAAGAAAATTCAACCGGCATTCCTGTTATTCACCTGAAACGTGCTTTTACCAATGACATACTTTCTCCTCTTGATAAGACTGTTGGCGGTATTGAACAACTGCTGATGAAGACGGGAAAAACATTTTCTTTTACATTGCCGGATACACTCAAAGCTGTTACAGATGTCATTCAGAACAGGGTAACAACGCGCAATGTAGTTGCATTGCTGAAAGGAAGTGATCCTTCATTACAGGACCAACTATTGGTAATTGGTGCTCATTTTGACCATCTTGGCATGGGCGGGCCGGGTTCCACATCTCGTGTTCCGGATACTGTTGCCGTACATCCTGGTGCAGATGACAATGCCTCAGGAGTATCAGCCATGCTTGAGCTGGCCGGCAAATTATCAGCCAACCGGGACAGTCTCAAACGCAGCATACTTTTTGTTGCTTTTAGTGCAGAAGAAATGGGATTACTTGGCTCCAAACATTTTGTTGACAGCAGTCGCTTTTTTGATGCAAAAAATGTGACGGCCATGCTGAATCTCGATATGGTGGGACGCCTGAACAACAAAAATAACCTGGAAATTGGAGGTACCGGAACTTCAGCACAAACTGAGGAGATTATCAGTTCAATTCCTAAAGACAGCACCTTCACACTAAGCTTCAGTCCGGCAGGGTATGGTCCCTCCGACCATGCTTCATTTTATGGCAGGGATATACCGGTATTTTTCTTTACAACCGGAGCTCATACTGATTACCATACTCCGGGAGATGTTGCCTCAAAGATTGATTACACCGGTATGGTAGCTGTTACCCGGTTTATTTACCGTCTGGCAATGAAGGTGGACGATTATCCTGAAAAACTGACCTTCCGGGAATCAGGTCCAAAACAGCAGCGAAGTTATCGCTCAAGAACCAAAGTTACCCTGGGATTTATGCCTGATTTCACTTCACAGGACAACAACGGACTGGGAGTTGACTTTGTTTCTCCAGACCGGCCAGCTGCAAACGGAGGTATGAAGAAGGGAGATGTAATCACCGCTATTAACGGTAAACCTGTCAATAATATTCAGGATTATATGTATCGGTTGTCTCAACTGGATTTTGGTCAGACCATTTCGGTTGAGGTAAGGAGAAACGGCAAAAAGGAAGTATTAATCATTCAATTATAAGGAAATCAAATAATGAAGAAAATATGGATCTACTGGGTGCTGGCGTTTGTTCTTACGATAGGCGCAGCTATTTATCAGCGATTGACCGGCCCCACTCATCCCAGGCGAATCAGTACAGAGATAAACGGTAAAACATATAATTTTCATTTACCACGAAGTCAGGGAGGGCAAAAAGATTGTAAAGTAGCAATTGATATTCCTGATGAATCAGTATCAGCCAAAATATTCTATCGTCATTATCCAACAAATGAAGACTGGAAAGAGGAATTTATGGTCAGGAAAGATAATTCATTGTCGGCCTGGTTACCCAACCAGCCTCCTGCCGGAAAACTTGAGTATTATATTCAACTCATAAGTAGTGATAACATTAAATTTGTGGCAAAAGAGCAACCGGTAATAATCCGGTATAAGGGAGCTGTTCCTGCTTATATTCTCATTCCGCATATTTTATTTATGTTTGCAGCCATGCTGCTTTCCAATCTGGCATTAATTCTGGCTATTGCCAGGAGTCCGAAAGTCGTATTATATACCAAAATAACCTTTGCATGTCTGTTTATTGGCGGAATGATACTGGGTCCGGTGGTGCAGAAATTTGCTTTTGGAGAACTCTGGACAGGTGTCCCTTTTGGTTTTGACCTGACAGATAATAAAACACTGATTGGTGTGCTGTTCTGGGGACTGGCACTGATTGGGAACCTTAAAAAGCCGCGTTATTATCTGGTTATTCTTGCAGCACTGGTATTACTTGCTGTTTATTCAATTCCACATAGCGCCATGGGTTCAGAACTGAATTACGAAACTGGTAAGGTTGTAACAGGCTATATACAACTTCTATTTTAATAAATTGAATCTTAATAATAAAAAAAAAGGGTGTTCAATTAAAGAACACCCTTTTTTTTTCATGCATTTGTCTTGCTTATTCCATATCAGTATTTGTACTGTCCTGATCCATTTCATTTTGTTCAGTAGCTACCGTATCAGCAGGAGCTTCTTCCTCTGCAGGTGTAATTTCCTGCTCATTTTGCTCAGTAGCAGGAGCCTGTTTTTCTTTATTTGCAGAACCTGAACAGGAACTTAAAGATACTAAGCCGAAAACAGCAAAAACCATAAGAATTAAACTAAATTTTTTCATCATGTAACAATTTTAAGATTTAACATTTTATAAAGGATTCAAAACAAAAATAGAAAATAATTCAATACTTACATCTTCGGAGTCTTGAATTTTTGGTCAAAAAAACGTAATATACAGGAAGTTAGATAGAACAGATTTGTGTGATCTATCCGCATAAACCAACATTTATTAAACTAAAATCTTGAATATGAGTGGTTAATGTTAAAAAACAGTCATAACTGTTTTGAACAAAGACTCTGTTATAAAAAAAAATATTTTCTTCAAAAAGTTAAATAAAATATGCAAATTTATGCAGCACCCTCTGTTTTTTATCGTCTGTTGATATGAAAAAGAAAATAAATAAAAGGAATTCTTTGGTTGAAAAGGAAACTGAGTTAGTTTACAAACTTAAAAAGCAGGACCGCAAAATGCAGTTTCAGGTATATAGCGACTATTACAGGGCAATGTACAATACAAGCCTGAGAATACTTAATAACAGTGCTGAAGCCGAGGATGTAATGCAGGAATCTTTTTTAAGTGCCTTCAAAAATATTAACAGTTTCAGCGGCAATGTAACTTTCGGTTCCTGGCTTAAGAAGATAGTGATTAATCGTTCTTTGGATCGTTTAAAAAATAACCGACTGGTATTTACAGAGATTTCTGATTTTATTCCTGATGAAAAAGAAGATGAATCATTATTTGACGATAACCAGGCAATGGTAGATGAAATACGGAAGCAAATCAATAACCTGCCGGACGGATACAGGGTTGTTCTGTCACTTTACCTGATTGAAGGATACGACCATGAAGAAATTGGATCCATTATGGGAATTTCAGCCTCTACATCAAGGTCACAGTTTACAAGAGCGAAACAAAAACTTACTGAACTAATTAAGAAAAACAAGCAACAATGAAAAGATCAATTGAAGAAATAATAGCAAACAACAGGTTATCATTTGACAAAGAAATCCCAGGGGATGGACATCCGGAAAGATTCTACCTGAAATTGCAAAGCACGCAGACAGCACGGACACGTACACTGCGAATTCTGGTCCGGGTGGCTGCTGTACTGATTATAGGCATAATATCGGCCACTTTGACATTCACCCTGATTAATCAACCATTTAAGAATAAATCAGGCACCACACTTAGCAAAATATCTCCGGAACTGGCAGAAACCGAATTATATTATCAGACAGAGATCAATACAAGGAAACAGGAAATTAAATCATTGGCTTTTGAGGGCTCAGAACGGAAAGAAAAAATTTTAAACGACATGAATGACATGGATAAATCATATGTTAAACTTAGCAAAGAACTTAAAGAAAATCCATATGATGAGCGCGTTATTTCAGCCATGATTGAATATTATCAGCTACAACTGGATGTATTGAACCAGGTTATACATAATCTCCGAAATGCTGCAGTTTTAAGCAGACAAAACACTTCCAGGGTTAGCAAACCATTTGGGCAAATGTTGTAAATCAAGATATTCATATATATTTTATTAATTGTCACAATTTAAATAAATAAATTTTCTGAGCCATGAAAAACAACAAATACATATTAAAACTTACGGTGTTGTCCTTATTCCTAATGCTTTCGGCCTTTTCACTGATGAAGGATGAAAAAACGCGGACAATTAACAAAGAATTTGAAGTTAATCAAAATACCTCACTCTCAATTGAGAACAAATTTGGCGATGTTAATATAAAAAATTGGGATAAGCCCAAAGTTGACATCACAGTCACAATAAAGGTCGACCATCCGGATGCTGAAAAAGCACAAAAGTTGCTGGATTATATTACTGTTGATATACATAAAGA
>DASQZP010000222.1:0-2439 GCA_035638655.1 Bacteroidales bacterium | reverse complement strand
CGACATCTTCCTCATAAATTTTTTCAATTAATCTACGATCCAGGATATATCGTCCACCTGAATTCTCAATAAACTTAAGTACGATTTCATGAATACGTTCGAAATTCTCAATACTTTTACGAAAGGATCCGAATGAGCTTTCAAATCGTTTAACCAATAAGCGACGCATGAATTCAAATAAGTTACGCTGTTGTTGGAATGCTCTGTTTTCATTTACATCCAAACGATCCATTGAACGCTTTTTTTCGTAATTGAATGGCTGGTATATGGCACCCTTAAAAACTCCACCATCTCCAAAATATTCGTTAATAACTTTATCATAGAATTGTAATTGAACCACATCTAATCCAAAATATAATTCTTCCGGATTTTCAACCGTTGATAAATTCGTCACTTCCTTACGATATTCTGAATCTTTAACCAGATCAATTCGATTCCTTCGTATTAAAACCGGTTCAAGGGCATATCGAATTTCTCTGGATAATTGATGAGCCCGCTGCTTCACCATTTCCATATTAATCGGTAACTGACCAAATAATAGTTCGAAATATTGCTCGGCTCTTCCTCTTTTTATCGGATCTTTCGACCTTCCATATTTTGATATATAAGAAAGACGTTGAAAGATGAAATCGTAATGATTAAACCGACCATCTAAATTATTATCTAACGTTATTTTTGATTTACCAGGGACGATAAACAACTTCAGGAGTGAAAAAATATCGGCCGGACTATTATTAAAGGGGGTTGCTGTCATTAATATGACAATGCGATTTCTACAGATGGTATTGAGAAGTTCATAATCGGCCGTATCCTGATTTCGGAAACGATGAGCCTCATCAATGACCACAACTTCAATATCGTCTCCATATTCTCTGAGATAATCAACCGCTTTTTCTAAATTACCGGACGAGCGTAACTCCCAATCATATAGTTTAAAATCGTTGATATATTTATGCCATCCGGATTGTCCTTCACGATCTCCCATTAAACCGGGTGGACTTATTACCATGCCTCTTTTGCCTAAATTTTTAGCGATCATACTGGCTATAATTGACTTACCCAGACCAACCACATCCGCAATGATCACTCCATTATATTGTCCAATTATGGATAGTGCCTGATTGACCGCATCTAATTGATATTGATAGGTGGTATATCCTTTATCTTCCAGTAATCTTATAACCTGTGGTTTTACCGTTTTTTGCTCCATCAAATCCAAATAGGTTTTCAGGATATGGACATAAGCTTCATAAGGTGTTACATAAGCTGCCTGGGATTTATACCTGATTAGATTAATCAAATACTTTCTACGTCTGTCAATTTCAGTAATGGGAATAGCTGTTTCCCAAAGTTCATCGAAATAGGTTTCCGCATCTTTGGTTCCATAATCGCCAATTTCAACATTAAATTCATGCTGGCGCTGCAATCCGGCACTTGTCAAATTACTGCTTCCGGTTATGAAGCGGCTGTCGTTATTAATTAAGGTTTGCACGTCATCCTTAATCTTAAATAAATAGAGCTTGGCATGATTGGGATCAATCGTTTTTCGTATTAACAGTCGTTTCTCCTCGAGCAATCGAACAAAAAAGTGTACCTGTCTGAAAAATGATTCCTGATCCAGTTCTTCAGCATTCAATGCTTTACCAAGAGATTCAAAAAATCGATCAATCTTATCTTCATTCGTAAAGGAATCCTGCGGGACCGCTAATTCAAATATGTGTTCAAATTTCTCATCAACATCTAAACCGACTAATATTTTTATTATTAAATCATCACGATCTTTTATGGCATCGTATAATTCTTCCAAACCTGAGAAATAGAAAAAGCCAACTAAAAATTTTAATTCATTACTGTGATGGATAAGCTCATGCAGTCTTTTCCTAAGCGAACGGGTTTTACTATTTGTGATGAAATTTTTTGAATCCATTTAAATTCTCAATACCCCAAATCTAATTCCTGAGCCTGTTTGGTTAACTCTTCCACTAATTTGTGGCGCTTTTTATCCATTTTAGCTTTATAATCCTCCAAATCTTTTAATTTTATACGTCTATGTGTTCTTACTTTGTGATACGGAAGTTCGCCCTTTTCTAAAAGTTTTATGACATGCGGACGTGATACATTTAACATATCAGCCGCTTGTTGTGTACTTATTTCGGTATCCGATGGAATAATGGTTATGGCTTTCCCCTTGGCCATTAGTTGTAATATCGTATTAAGATAACGAAATGCCGATGGTGGAATTTTAATTCGGGTTTTTTCACCGGTTATTTCAATTTCAATAGGTTTTCGTGCTGAATGATGTTTTTGGACAATTTTCTCAACCGCATCCAGATTTTCATGTGCAATTCTTTGATCTTGTTGGTTTGGAATTTTTACCATCTTAATCATCATTATTCCTATTATTTCCACATATGAAGTATAATTCGCCAAATAAATTTA
>DASQZP010000221.1:0-2525 GCA_035638655.1 Bacteroidales bacterium | reverse complement strand
CCATAGCCTTTCTGTAAAGTTTCCGATGCTTTAATTTGCCAGTGATCTCCGCCGAATATAATTTTGTCTCTTACATACATGAAAATATCTTTCGTCAGTTCAACCGAGGTTTTTGACGCTCTGCCAAATTCATTTGCCGTACGTTTAATTGTATCATGATTATAATCGCAAAAATAAGTCTCCTTAAGATGAACTGCGCTTTTCGAATCATTATTAAAACTCATTCTTTCCTCTCTCTAAAAAACCAACTGCGGCCCGCAAAGTAAATGGTTCGAATTTTCGAAAGTGACCAAAGACAACTGCATATCAGAGTTATTAACGTTTAAGGTTAACCGGTGCAAAGCAAACAATTTGTTTTCGGGAATCAAATCTTAATTTCCGTTTTGAACACAACCGTGGCATAACCACCAACTTGAACCTTAAATGGTCTGCCATCCTCAACACCCACAGTGACTGTCACAATTCCCGGTCTTCCCATAGCCTCACCCTGTTTGCCCAAAAAGGTAACTGATCCATTTGAGACTTTTAAGATGTTATGGTACACTAAATAAGCGCCAAGGGGACCATTAGCATTCCCTGTAACCGGATCCTCAGGAATGCCGATTGCAGGTGCAAACATTCTGCCATGAGTAAATATGTCTTTTTCATCAGAATCAAATGTAAACACGAAATAACCATTGCAGCCGATTGTTCTACTGATATCGACTAAACGGTGAAGATCAGGTACGATTGAATTCAACTTTTCCCTGCTATGTATTCCAACCATAACTTTTGAGTGGCCAGTCGAAGCTATTTGAATTGGACATCGTTCATCCAAATCAGATTCAGCTAAGTTTAGCGCATTTAATGTGTCCTTAAGTTGTTTACCTGTAATTTGTGGAAAAATTTCGAACTTACCCTGTGTCATAATGATTCTATATTTAGATTTTTCTTTAATAACATCTACGGGCAAAACACCTATACCTATTCGCTGATGAACCGTGCAAGATGAAAGTTTTTTTTCCATAGCACGAACAAAATGAGCAGATATAGTCGCATGCCCACAAGTCGGGACCTCGACAGTTGGTGTAAAAAAACGTATCCAAACTTCGTGGTCGGATTCTGTCGGGGAAAAGATAAACGCTGTTTCAGAATTATTTAATTCCCTTGCTATTGCTAACATTTGAGACTCGGTAAGCCCGTTGGCGTTGGAAACAACCCCGGCAGGATTTCCTTCAAATCGATTTTTTGTAAATGCATCGATCTGGTAGACGCGATAACGTTTCATGATGTTTTCACCAATATTTTTAAATTAACTACCAATCTCAACAGAGCAGATTTTTGCGATCGCTTAATTGCTGTGCTAGTTCAGAATTAAGAATAATGTACGATTACTTTATTTACCTTACCTTCTTCGTCAAAAAACATTACCTCAATTGCCATTTTATCAAAAACTGACTTATAGTAGACAGCGATTGACTCAACACTAACTGTCACATCTTTTAATTCAAAATGTAAATCCGGTAATTTTTTGAAAGCTGCTTCCCAGTAATTTCTGATCTCTTCTTTTCCTTTTAACGTCTCGGTTTCTATACCTAATTCGATCTTTATCATAGGAGTAGTGATTTCAAAGTTCTCGTTGTAGTGTAATAAAATCCTATCGAGATCATGTGAGTTCCATGATTCGATCCACTCATTTGCAAATGTTCTTGCATCTCTTTTCATCATACTCCCATCATGAGCGATTATCCTGCCTCAGCAGTAACATCAAAACTGAAATTAATGTAAATAGCTAAAAAGGAGACATTATTTAACTCGTGATACCGTCTGAACTTTTAACAGGACTTTACCGTACCCCAAACATTCCACCCCAACATCCGGACATCTTACATAGCGCATAAAATGAAAATTATTGGGTTCAAGCCCCTCACTTAGTCGTTCATTAATTAGGGCAACAGGTACCGTAAGTTGGGAAATCAGATAGACACACATCTTCTTTGGACAGTGTTTTGTTATAAAATTGCCGTCTATATCCATAATAAATTTTTGCCCTTCTATATGCCCGGAATTACAATGCCTGGACTTTATGACTTCAGCCTCAATTGAATAAAGAGGTGCTGCTTTGGAAAGTCGCTCTACATGTCTTATTCTGTGACCTTTTTCGAGAAATTGCACCATCTCCCGGTGTGTGTATTTCAGTCTGCGCCCGAATTGTTCAACGACATCTTCAAGCATAGCTATTTCTCCTTGGTATACCTGTCAGTCAGGAAACCGTTAATGGACAGAAGCCATTTATTACCAGTGTTGATGGCTATTTCGTCAAAAGCTTTTCTCAAGGCTGGAAACCGGATCCACATTTGGTCTCTTGTAATATGATCGGTATTTTTGTATTTTTTCAGAACTTCTTATTCTATTCTATTTTTCATTTTTCCCCGACATTCTTCTCAAAACATCAGTTGAAATCTTTAACAGAACGTTCAAATCTGAAATCACAGATAGCATTCCCCCATCCCAAAGTTTTTGTTCTATTGTATTTTATGCCTGTT
>DASQZP010000220.1:0-2092 GCA_035638655.1 Bacteroidales bacterium | reverse complement strand
AATGTATTTTGTGGAGTATCATTAACAATCTTTCCCGGGATATATAGTTGTGATTCTGATCATAAGATTAATGACTATATTATGGAAATAGACATTGAAAGTGCTTTGAAGAATGAATCTCATGATATAGACATATTTTCTGAAATAAGTTATACCTAGATTGAGCGAATTGTGCAAAAAAAGATAAAAGATAGCTTGTTTAATCCATTGATAATGTGTAATTTAAAGGTGATAAAACTAAAAAACAACACTTCACCATTTGGGTGCACAAGACTATCTTTTATGAGCACTAAGATAACAAAAATAGGCATTACAAACAATAAAATTTCAGGCCGTGGGGGCCTTCCTTTATTTCTCCGCTACGTTGAACAGATTGGCTTATATGGACTAATAACGGGTAATATTTCTTCACAGGTTTCAGGGAATAGAAAGGGTTTGCAGTTGCAACAGTTTATAAAACAGGTTATTGCGTTTTTTATAGATGGTACAAATATGGCTATAAGCAGTTTTGACCAAAGCAAAAAGGATGAAGGATACGCAAGTCTGCTTGAATGCAAGACCGATCAAATGGCTTCTTCTCACCAGATCAAACGCTTTTTTAGGAAGCTGTCGTGTATTACTGGTTTTGTATTCAATAAGATACTTAATGAGCTGTTTATATGGAGGCTTCATATCTCCAGTCCCAAGGTTATAGAACTGGGCATAGATACCATGGTATTGGATAATGACGGTGCTGTTAAGCGCGAAGGCAGCGAGGTTACTTACAAGCGTAAGAAGGGATTTCAGCCTCTTCATATATGCTGGGGCTCGTTCCTGATAGACGTTATCTTCAGAAAAGGTAGTGCTCATTCCAATCATGGGACGGATTATACCGACAGGATACGGTCTGTGGTAAACCTCATACGCAAAAGATACTCCGGGGATGTTCCCATCGTTCTTTGCGCCGATAGCGGGTTTGCGGACCAGAAAGCGTATGATATATTCGAGCAAGAGCTTCATATTCATTTTATTACAACAGGAAAGTTATACAATGATGTTACAGAATATGTAAAGGCCTTACCCATTGATACTTTCGGCAAAATCTCTAAAAATAAAGCTGTCTGGCAGTTTGCGGAGTTTGCCAGCAGACTAAAATCCTGGTCTAAGTTTCGTCGTTGTTTCTTCACCAGATTGCACCGGGATGATACCGGGCAGTATGTAATGGGATTTGGTAAGCCTGATAGCATCATCTATACCAATATCGGGAACTGCCCTGTCGCTGACAAGAGGCTTCGGGCAGCCGGTGGAAATGAGTGGTTTGAAGCTGAGACCATTATCAGAAAATCACATCAGAGGGGAGCTGATGAGTTGATACACCGCAGCATTAAAGAGCTTGCCACCAAAGAGCAACTTCCTTTCAAATCTTTTGGAATGAACAGGGCATATTATTTTATGCTGGTATTTACACACTTTATTTTCGAGGCATACAAACAGGATGTTACTGCAGAGGTCATTCCAGTTACGGCATATCCAAACACATTCAGAAGAAAGCTCATTGATTTTGCTGTCAAGATAACCTCAAGGGCAAGGAACATTGTATTGAATGTCACGAGAGTCATTTACGAAACAATAAATATTGAAGAGTTATGGAAACGGTGTCAGTCACCACCGCAAATACAGTTTGCATAAGGCAGAGAAATACATATATCAGGATTGTAAACCATAGTGGTAATGGGAGAGGTATGCCGATTCCGGTGAAAAATGACACCAAAATGCCTGTATCAATGAAAAACTACCCCGAAAACCATAGGGAAAAATTATTTTTAGACTTCTGCCCTTAGAAATCATCAAATTTTTTGAACTAAGTGAAATGAAAAGGGACAGTGAATTTATAAATCGATCAATTTAGGTTTAATTTACATCAACGCTGCAAAAGTAATTTTCTTTTTATATTATAAGTTAAACGAATTCCGGTAGAGCGGCGTATCGGGCTAAATGAAATTTTTTAAAGTGAAACACATAGGTCTTTTATCGGATACGCACGGATTTTTACATGAGCGCTTGTTTAGTTTTTTTGAGAATACCGATGAAATATGGCATGCAGGGGATCTTG
>DASQZP010000219.1:0-2290 GCA_035638655.1 Bacteroidales bacterium | reverse complement strand
TGTTTAAAAACTCCGGGATCCAGTTTGATGTTCTGCCGTCCGGTGAGTTGGTAACATAGGCTACACCGAAATTGGCTTCCCTGCACAGGGCAATTTCAACTTTGTACCCGTCAACGTAACCGCCGTGATAGAGGATGCGGTGTCCGCGATAACCCACAACCCGCCATCCAAGGGCGTATTGCTTAGAGGTAACCCCTTCCCAGTCGTGCAGATAAACCCACTTTAGCGGTGTGACAATCTCAGGTTTAAATACAGTATCGAGAACCTGGTTATCCAGTACATCCGGTTGATTGCCCAGTAATGCCAGCAACCATTGACTGAGATCCGAAATACTGGCATTCACACCAGCTGCCGGTAATGTGCTGTAATACCTGTTGTTTAAAGGACGGGCAAAAAAATGATGCCTGCCGCGAGCATGCGGAAAAGCCTTGTCAGGATTGCGGCTGAACGCCTCAAAGCCTGTACTGGCATCAGTCATGTTTAACGGTTTAAACACACTGTCGCGGAGCAGCTGATCATATGATAAGTTTGTTTTGTTTTTTACTACAGGATCATACAGGCTGTATACAACATTCTGGTATCCGTAAAACTTCCCCGGGGGAGCTGCAATGTCAACCTGATCAAGTGATTGCAGAATTTTGTTGAACGGAACTTTATCCTCTACCAGATTATCATAGGCATGTGGAACGAGTCCGGAAGTATGGCTTAATACATTTCTGATGGTTAGTTGGTTGGTGTTTATGGTGTCTTTAAGCCTGAAACCGGGAATGTAATTTTTTACCGGATCATCCAGTTTAACAACGCCATCGCGGTTCAGAATGCCGGCAAGGACACCGGCAAATCCTTTGGATACTGAGGCCATCCTGAAAATGGTATGTACATCAACCAATTCAGAGGCACCCTCTTTTTTAACACCATAAGGTTTCAGCATTGCTACCCTGCCATCTTTGACAATCGTTACAGCCGCCCCTACTGTATTGATCTGTGCCATGGACGATCTTAACAAACTGTCGTAGCGGTTAGCCAGTAACGATATGGCTGATGCAGGCTTTGAAATGATGGGATCTGGTGCCGGTGAAGGTACATGGGCTTCCCCGTCATCCTGGAAGACAACGGCTCCTGTGAAAAATAATGCTGAAATGGCAATGATAAATATGCGGACGGTGCGACGGTTTTCTCTGACTCTCATTCTTGTAAAATTCTCTGTGTCGTAGCTTTACTGTATTCCGGGAGCAAGTTATAACGTTTCTGAATGGTATGCCCGGATTTTAACAAAAAAATTAAACCTGAATTATTCATGGTAAATGTCAGATTACCAATTTTTAAGGTTTTTAGGTTGTTGAATAATAAAAATTTCATCATTCAGAATGATTTTCTGCATATCATCGAATGCGGAAAAATACTACATTTGCTGATTATTTAAATTTTTTGATATGGCGTTTTTTAGTTGGAATGACAACATGAGTGTAGGTGTTAAAACCATTGATGATCAGCACAAAAAATTAATTGAACTGATCAATGATTTTTATGAAAATATTCAGAAGCGTACTAATAATGAGAATATTTCAAAACTGATAGGTGGTATGTCAGACTATATCCAGATGCACTTCAGGACGGAAGAAGAATATATGACAAAGTTTAATTACCGGGATATTGAGGAGCATAAAAAGGAACATGAGATTTACGTATCTAAGGTAAAAAAGCTTGAAGAGGATTTTAACAGTGGTAAAATTATTCTCTCTTTTGAGATAACCAGCTTTTTAAAAGACTGGATTAAAAATCACATTCAGGGCACCGATCCAAAATACAGTTCTCTTTTTCTGAAAAACGGGGTGATCTGATCCTTTTTTCAAATTTTCCGGAATCAGGGTATCAATAAACTGTGACTTTTTTGTGGCAAGAGTTATTTATTTCAATAATATAGATACTTTTCTCCTTTAAAGTGATGCTTTGTTTAAATGGCGTACGGTTCTTGTTTTGAAATTGTATATTTTTCACCTGTGTGCCTGATATATTAAAAACCCTGATCCTGACAAGAGGACTATCAATGGAACCTTCAATTATAAATTTTCCTTTTGACGGATTAGGATATACTTTTATTTCTGAAAATAAATTCTGTGAATGGGTGCTTACGGGAGTCCTCTTCACTGTTTGGATAACCAGGACAGGAGGATTTTCTGAATTTTCAAGTGAATTGAATCTTTTTGCTGATACAGTTGATGAGGCTGTGCGCAGCAGCCAGCCATGGTTAAGAGTTGAATCTTCAAGCCAGTCATTCAGGTCGATTACC
>DASQZP010000218.1:0-4231 GCA_035638655.1 Bacteroidales bacterium | reverse complement strand
TCCCTGGTATTTTATGCTGGCAACATTTGTGATCTTCGTGATTGCTATTGTTACAATTTCGTTTCAGGCTTTCAGGGCTTCTGTAAGAAATCCGGCTGAATAACTGCGATATGAATAATATTTCATACATTGAGACCACTCCGAAAAGTACTTTATTAAGTAAAACAGAAAATCAGGATTTGCCCCTTACCCTAAAGGCCTGCCTGCCGAAATCAGTACAGGCAGGGTGCCTGATTTTCAGCCACTTTACCCTTTAGGGCTCAGGGCAAAAAGTAGCTGAAAATCCTGGTATTGGCTTTTCGGAGTAGACTCAGCATTTAATAAAAAGTCTGCATAATCCTTAAAAAGTGATTGCAGGCTTTTTTGTTTTCTTATTCTTCCTCGAGCAGTATGTCTTTAATTCCTTTCGTTTCCCAAACCCTGAATTTGCCTTTTTTATCACTGTAAATAAAATAACCTTCCAGGTTATCCAGGGTATTAATCAGCTGAATTGATTTGTGTAAGCCTGAGACCATGAATGCAGTTGCCCAGGCATCAGCATCTATACAGTTTTTGGCGATGACTGTGACACTGAGCAGACTGTCCCGCGAAGGATATCCCGTTTTTGGGTCAATGGAATGAGCATATTTAACCCCGTTCTCTTCATAAAATTTGCGATAATTACCGGAGGTAGCAAGTGATTTGTTCTTTAACTGCATGATGGCCTGCAGGTTTTTGCCTGGCTCATAATTTCCTTCAATCGGTTTGTCTATACCAATACGCCAGTAAACACCATCTTTATTTTTACCCTTTGCCCTTACCTCTCCGCCAATCTCAACGAGGTAGTTTTGTATGCCCAGTTTTTCAAAATATTCTGAAATCACATCTACCGAATATCCCTGGGCAATGGCATTGGCATCCAGCATTACGCCGGGAGCTGATTTTACTACCCTGTTATTTACAATTTTAACCTTGTTCATGCCAACATATTGCAGCAAACTGTCAATTAATGCAGAATCAATATTTGATTTTTTTGTAAATCCGAATCCCCATGCATTTACTATTGGCGCAATAGTCATGTCAAACTCACCATTACTTTTCTCCCATACTTTACGACCGTGCTCAAATACTTCCTTAAAATAGTGATCTACTTCAACGTCCTTGTTTTCGTTTACTTTGGAAATTATTGATTCAGGGATGTAGGTTGAAAGTGACAGATCAAAATCATGGAGGATAGAATCAACATCGTCTTTTAGATCTCTGTTAACACTATTCGCATAAGTGATATGATAGGTGGTTCCCTGAGTGAAACCAGCAATCATGGTATACTCAGGTTTCTTCTTTTGCTGACATGAAATCAGGATGAGAACACTTAGAGTAAGTAATAGCGGAAGAGAAATTTTTTTGTACATATTAGAATAAAAGGTTTAGGTTCGGAAAAGAAAACAGCCTCCCTGGTTGGGAGGCTGTGAAGGTATAAAATATCAGCCAAAATCATCATAATCAACCATCTCGTCCGGAACTCCAAGGTCGTACAGCATCTTTTGTACGGCATCATTCATCATTGGCGGACCACAAAGATAATATTCGATTTCTTCAGGTTCATCCATCTTGCTGAGATAATTTTCATAAATCACCTGGTGAATAAACCCTGTATATCCATCCCAGTTGTCTTCCTCTTTAGGTTCAGAAAGTGCTATGTTGAAAGTGAAATTTGGAAATTGTTTTTCGATTTCCCGGAATTCATTCTCGTAAAAGATCTCGCGTTTTGATCTTGCTCCGTACCAATAGGAAACTTTCCTGTTGGTTTTTAATGTATGGAAAAGATGGAATAGATGAGAGCGCAACGGAGCCATTCCGGCACCTCCGCCAATATATAGCATTTCACGATCAGTTTCCTTGATGAAGAATTCACCATACGGGCCGGACAATGTTACTTTATCACCTGGTTTACGTGAGAAAATGTAAGAGGAGCATATTCCGGGATTCACTTTCTGAAACTGTCCTTTGGCACGGTCCCAGGGTGGTGTGGCAATACGTATATTCAGCATTACAATATTTCCTTCAGCCGGATGATTTGCCATTGAATAAGCCCTGAAGGTTTCTTCTGAGTTCTTCATCTTCAGATCCCACATGTTGAATTTATCCCATTCATCCCGGAATCTATCTTCAACCTCAATATTTTTAAAGTCAACTTCAACCCGGGGCACATCAATCTGAATATATCCGCCGGAACGAAAATCAAGTGTTTCGCCTTCGGGAAGCCTAACAACAAACTCCTTGATAAAGGTGGCAACATTCCTGTTTGAAACAACAGTACATTCCCATTTCTTGATCCCCATCACCTCTTCGGGTACTTTGATTTTCATATCTTCACGAATTTTAACCTGACAGCCAAGTCGCCAGTTTTGTTGTTGTTCTTTGCGACTAAAGAAGCCTGTTTCAGTGGGGAGAATGCTCCCGCCTCCCTCAAAGACCTGGCATTTACACATGCCACAGGTACCACCACCACCGCAGGCCGATGGAAGGTATACGCTCTGGTTCGACAGGGTATTCAAAATAGTTGACCCTGGTGATACTTCAAATTCTTTATCGTTTACCTGAAGCTTAACTTTACCGGAAGGAGAAAGCCTGGCTTTAGCGTATAGCAGGATGGCTACCAGCAACAGGATAATCGTTAGAAAGACAGCCATGCTGATCGTCATTATTTGAACAGTAGATGTCGATGCGAGTAAAATCATCTTTTGGTTGTATTTGCAAAAAGTTATTGATTCATTTTATTATGTTACAGCTTAATGCCCATGAAAGACATAAAGGCAATCCCCATGAGACCGGTGATGATAAAGGTAATCCCCAGTCCACGGAGGGGAGCCGGCACATTGGAATACCTGATTTTTTCACGGATGGCTGCAATGCTGATGATTGCCAGAAACCAGCCAACACCGGAACCCAAACCGAAAGCTGTTGCTTCGGCGATGTTGGCATATTCTCTTTCCTGCATAAAGAGAGAACCGCCAAGAATGGCGCAATTAACAGCAATAAGCGGAAGAAAAATACCAAGTGATGAGTAAAGGGAAGGTGAGAATTTTTCAATGATCATCTCAACCAGCTGCACCATGCTTGCAATAACAGCTATAAACATGATAAAGCTGAGAAAACTTAAATCGACTGAAGCCAGTGAAGGGTTTATCCAGCTAAGCGCTCCTTCTTTGAGCACATAATTTTCCAGCAGATAATTCACCGGAACAGTAAAGCCCAGTACGAATATCACGGCAATACCGAGACCCGTCGATGTTTTTACCGTTTTTGATACTGCCAGGTACGAACACATACCCAGAAAGTATGCAAAAATCATGTTGTCAATGAAAACTGACCTGATGAATATGTTAATTAAATGTTCCATTGTTGAAAATATTTTTAGTTTTCTTCAATAAGTTCTTTGTTCTTGCTTCTTTGAATCCATATAATAATTCCCACGGTGATCAGTGCCATCGGGGGCAGAATCATCAAGCCATTATTATGGTATCCGATTTTGTACAATCCGATTTTTTCGAGTACCGGGAAACCAAACAATGTACCGCTTCCGAGGAGTTCTCTGAAAAATGCTACAATAATCAGAATGATTCCGTAACCTGCAGCATTGCCAATTCCATCAAGGAACGAAGGCCATGGTTTATTTCCCATTGCAAATGCTTCCAGACGCCCCATGATGATACAGTTGGTAATGATCAATCCGACAAAAACGGAGAGCTGTTTGCTTACATCGTAGGCGAAGGCCTTAAGTGTTTCATCAACCAGGATTACCAGTGCAGCAATTACTGTCAGCTGGACAATAATTCTTATCCGTGGAGGAATGATATTCCGCATGAAAGAAATCACTACATTCGACAATGCAACAACGGCCATTACCGAAATCGACATAACTATTGCCGGTTCAAGTTTAACGGTGATGGCCAGGGCTGAACAGATACCCAGTACCTGGACGGTGATAGGATTGCTCTTATTCAGAGGTTCCTGCAGTAACTTCAGGTTTTTGGCTGAGAACAACGGTTCTTTCTCTTTCTTATCCATATCTGATTATTTTTTTTGTTTTTCGAAAAATGGTTTATAAGTCACCAGAATATCATACAGCATATTCTGTACACCATGACTGGTGATGGTGCCACCTGAAATGGCGTCTACAGCATGGGTGTCATTAGGTGGTGCCCCGCCTTTTACCACATCAATGGAAGTAAACTGGCCATTCTTATCA
>DASQZP010000217.1:0-3597 GCA_035638655.1 Bacteroidales bacterium | reverse complement strand
TACCCGGTCCAGTATTTTTTTTATTTCTTTTTCACTAAATACATCACTCAGTTCTATTAATCGCTTAAATTCATCCGGGTTTGCCACCAATTTAATTAACTTTCCGTTTGAAGCTTGTCGTACTTCTCCATTTTCATAATTCCGCCATCTATTGACTCCAAATCCTAATAATTCGGACATTTTCGTAGCAGACAACACGTATTTTTCCCGTATGGCTCGAATTTGATCCGGGAATGGCACTTTGTGTTTTTCACGAAATTTATTGTAAACCTGATTAATATTGAGTGTATCAAGTTCATCTGTGGTAAAATGCTCACCGGTATCTTTACACTTCCAGGAATGAAAAACGATTTCGAATGATTCTTTTCTGAAATCCATTTTTTTTCTTTCCCTGACAAGTTCCGCATCTCCGCCGGTGAAAGGACTTTTCATATATGGCTCCTATATTTTATTTATTCATTATTTGAATGGATAAGTAAGCGTGTGTTCCGCAATGTGAAAGGATATACAAATAACAGGTTGACTGGCCAAGCCCATGGTAATTTTAATATAAACATCCTGACCTGATATTTGTTTGCCAAACACCCACATTTCTGATGATCCAAGCATGGTTTCTTCCAACGGTCCATCACAGTAGTCTTCAATTTCAAGATTTTCAAGAATAGTTCTCCGATATGATGGCAGTATCTCCAGGTCAAGTAATGCTTGCGTATTTTTTTCGCCATCCATATAGACGACATCAAATACTTTCAGCTTGACTTTAAAATCACGTAAAAATTGTTCGACAGTTTGTTTATTCAGTTTATTCAAAAATTATAAGCAATATTAAATACAACTTTATAGTTTAATATAATGTTTTTTTTGACTTATTACCAACTTTATAGTTAAATTATACCAATCAAATTTATAACAATTTAAATATTAGAATAATGGGAAAAACAAAAACTGTTAATTACAATAAGTCTGGGATTGAAAACATCCCCAATAACAAGCCCGTGACTTACAAGATTAAAACCAATGGTGGTAAAACCAATTACACTGGTTCAGCGAAGAAGGGTCGTGTCCAGGAACGTTTGAGAGAACACCTTAAAGATGGGAATATACCCGGCACAAAAATTCAAATCGAGCAACATTCATCTATTCGGGATGCCCAGGAAAAGGAAAACAGAATGATTAAACGATCGAAGCCGAAATATAATAATAAGGGAAAATAAATCTTATTTCGATAACGGTCAGCTGTAGGTCTAATTATCGTTGAATAAATTTGTTTATTAACGATCTTCTGGAAGCGACATTGGATGACTCAGATTATTAGATGACGCACTTGCCAATCTATCGGCCCATCTATCAATAAAATCATTCATATACTCGCCATCTATTATTTTCGGTGAAAAAGCTTGTTGAACTGAGTGAGTAATTCTTCCAGCTGCATAGTCAACATCTCGAAATTCACTTTCACTATATACAGCATAAGGCTCATCTCCAACTTTTTCTCCCAAAGTCCAATAAGCTACCTCAATCCATCTGTAACTGTCACCTCTTTTCATATACCAAAGGTTTGAGGATCTTCCACTATAAAATCTGGATTCCTGATTGACTTCAATAATGGCTCCACATACGATGTCTAGCTTATTGTAAGGGAATGAACCCTCGGGAATAAACCGGAATTTTTCATCTATCGTAATTTTTCCTGAGCCTAATTCAATATGGTGACTATGCATTTTAGCAACTGGTGCTTCACTTTTAATATGTTGAAATAATTCGCTCATAATGGAATGGAAAATTTCAAATCCATCGCTGGCAAGTTGTTTTCTTTTTTCTTTTATAGTTTGTGTCATTACACGTGCCGCTTCTTCAGCAACAATTTTTTCAGCTACCTTCGCCCCCGCGTGTGACAGCCGTGAACTATTTGATTTTTTCTTCTCAATAGTCACCAGTTGTTTTATAACCGAATCTACAGACGGTCTTGATTCAAGACTCTTTCTAAGGCACATCATTACTAATTGCCTTAGCAGACCATTTGTAATACTAAGGCTCGGAGGTTGAGCACTCAAGTGCATTTCGCGTAATTCTTCTATTTTGTTCGAATTAAATGGCAGAGATCCGGATAACAATAAATAGGCAATAATTCCAACCGCATAAATATCAGTAGCGTTCGTCGCTCTTTCCAAACGCCATTGTTCCGGAGCAGCGTAAGGTGGGGATAAACATTCTTTAAGTGTATTTAGCGATGTTGATTCTTCAACAAATCTGGCAATACCAAAATCCGCAATCTTATAGTTGCCCCCACAGTAGAGAATATTTGCCGGTTTAATATCCCGATGAACTATTCTTTCCAATTCCTTTAATCCGGCAGCAATATCATTTAAAATATCTACAGATTTCGATTCTGATAACGACTTATTCCTATCTATAAAATCTTGTAGGGAATAATCGGCCATTTCCATGACGATGAAATATCTGCCACTTTCAGCATCAATCCCATAATCAAATATTTTAATAACATAATCGAAGGACATTTTGGATAGGTCATCAGCTAATTCTAATTCACGATGTCCTGCAGCTTCTGCTTCTATTTTCAGTTGCTTTATTGCAACAATTTCGCCTGTCTTGCTTTTTCCATGAAAGACCTGACCGAAACCGCCAGCTTTTCCTATCGGTTTGCTTTTATCGTAGTACCAGTTACTATTTTGAAGTCTAATTTCTATCATCATAATGATACAATATAGATGCAGATGTACTCTTATTAATATTTATAAATACAATTAATATAATATTTAAAATTCATTAGATAAGAGTTTATGTGTCCTTTTCAAAACCATTAAAAGTGTTAAGAAAAAGTTTATAACTAAAAAGTAAACTGAAAACTCAATTATAAATTTATAAATCGGATTATTCCAAATATATATAAGCAATAGTGACATAATAGAAAAAATAGCCACTAAAATACTGTAGGAAATATTATTAAATATTTGTTTTAAAATTTTTCCTTTTAATGCAATATCATCTTTCTCTTTAGTTTTAAGATTACTTTCACCTGACTTGTTTATACTTTGTTCTTCATTTCTTTTTACTAAATCATAGGTTAACAGCATAAGACTAAACAAAAGTCCGGTGAATATTGAAAGAGACATTATTAAAATCCTTGCAATACTTTTTAAATCATCATAGACAAATATCAAAAAGAGACTTAAAAGAAACGGCAAGATGTAAAACAAGAAATAATCAAGAAAATCTTTATTTCCACTTTTCTTAAATCGCCAAAATGATTGAATATAGTTAAGTGATCACTTAAACCATTTTCTCTCTCGACATATGAATAATGAACATTCGTTATCAACCGATCCAAATTTGGTGTCGAGAAGGCATGATCGATTCTAAATCCATTTCCGACATTACTATACCAGCTATATTCTTTTTCATTATGTTTTCTCGATCGCCAGGAATCGATTAATGATGCTTCGTTAAACTTGTCAAAATACTCGGAGCAGTAGAAGGTTTTTCCTTTTTCATCGATGTAATGTTTTCCGGTATTAAAATCACCAATTATTAGGCCGTTATTTCCAAGAAAATCTATCCCGTCTCTCAATATATAAT
>DASQZP010000216.1:0-3166 GCA_035638655.1 Bacteroidales bacterium | reverse complement strand
GCTATTTTCTTTTTTAAGAAAGGCTACGATAAAAAGTGCCAGTACAATTAAAAGACAGGCTAAAATAACAACGGTGAAAACCGGGCCTCCGTCAATAAATTTTCCGATTAGTGATTTCATAGTTAATTGATTTTTAATTCATACTGAAACAAATATAAACGGCTTATCCTTTGCTTTTTTTTATTTGCGACAGATGAATAAAACACTACGCTATTCTGCATTTTTAAAGTTACAAAATGATTTTGGGATTTCTTTCTGCATCATTGCCCGTTAAACTTGCAGTTCGT
This sequence comes from Bacteroidales bacterium, assembly GCA_035638655.1. GTDB lineage: Bacteria > Bacteroidota > Bacteroidia > Bacteroidales > DASQZP01 > DASQZP01. Next base: position 2,879 of record DASQZP010000216.1, on the reverse strand, counting down.
CGATAATGGAACGGAAATACACGTATTTTCAGTAATATTGTTATAAAATGAACGGACTGAAAAAAATAAAACCAAAAATCATATTCTTTCACCTTTTATTCTGGGTTGGAGTCTGGTTTTTCTTTTACTATTTTTTCAGCTACAATTCCGACGATAAAGTTTATGTCACCTGGTTTTCGAGCTGTCTGCTGCCGGTTACCATAATGGTTACGTATTTTCTGGTCTATTTTCTCATTCCGAAGTATTTGCTTACAAAAAAATATGTGCTTTTCGCGCTTTACAGCTTTTATACGCTGGTATTTTCATCGTACATTATTGTGTTGGTTATTTACGGTTGTCTCATTTTTCTGCTCAGTTTCAATATTGAAGTAATGCCGCCCATGAGCAAAAACTTTTTCTTTATTCTTATTTTGGTTTTCCTGGTTTCAGGGGTAGTAAGTTTTATAACGTTGCTGAACCACAATTTCAAAACAATTTCAAAAAATAAGGAACTACAGAACAAAATTCTGGAAACCAGCTTACAGTTAAAAGAACAGGAACTGCATTACCTGAAGATGCAGATTCATCCGCATTTTTTGTTTAACACGCTGAATACCATTTACGGTTTTGCGTTGAAACAGTCGAAACAAACGCCGGAAATTATTTTAAAATTGTCGAACCTGCTCGATTACATTTTGTACCAGGTGAATAAACCCAAAGTAAGTTTGAAGGAAGAGGTGTTGCATATTAAGGAATACATTGAACTTGAAAAAATACGGTTTAAAGATACGTTGCGGGTGCTTTTTGTTTCCGGTGAAATTGATAAGAAAATTCAGATTGCCCCCATGCTACTGATTCCTTTTGTGGAGAATGCGTTCAAACACGGTAGTTTGCAGGAAGGATTTTTACGCATTGAAATAAAAGTGGAGGTGGTTAATAATAAACTCCATTTCCAAATACGGAATACATTTCAGGAAGAAGAAATGCAAAATGAAAAGGCGGGAATTGGTTTGGTAAATATTCGTAAGCGACTGGAATTACACTACCAAAACAACTACGAACTCAAAACAGTAAAAGAAAACAATTGGTTTTCTGTACATTTGGTAATTAACCGTTTGGAATAAAAAATGAAACAGAGCGAAGGCTGTCCTGCCATGATATATGTTGACGATAAAATTGTTAAAAACAAATTTAAGTCACAAAAAAATGGAAGGATTAAAAAAGAAACAGATTCGTACTTTTAGTGCCACGTTTAAAAAAGAGAAAGTAAAAGAGATTGAAGCAAAACAAATAACGGTTGCACAGCTTTGCCGGCTTTACAAAGTAAGCACAACGGCAGTTTATAAGTGGATAAACCGTTATGGCAGTACAGGGAAAGGAGAACGAGTTGTGATTGAAAAAGAATCAGAAGCACAAAAAACAGAAAAGTTGTTGAAGAAAGTTGCTGAGTTGGAACAGTTATTAGGGAAAAAACAAGTTGAGATTGAATACCTAAAAAAGGTTATAGAAATCGGTAGCGAGGAAGTAAATGTAGATATTAAAAAAAAGTTCGGATCAAAGCGATAAGCTGGTTCCGTAACCACATAAAGGAATTTGATTTTAAAATGAACGATGTATATGAAATAAGCGGGGTGAGTCGTCAGGCCTATCACCAACAGCTAAAACGGGACTGTTCAAGAAAGGACAGGCATAACCATATCCTTAGGTTGGTACAGGAACAACGCAAGTCCCATCCACGTGCTGGTGCCAGGAAATTATTTAAGCTTTTAGGGCTTGACGGGGAAATCGGTATAAATCAATTCGAGAAGTTACTTTCGGTCAATGGGCTTGGGGTGCCTGTAAAACGGAGTGCATACAAAACAACCAATAGCAACCACCCTTTGTACAAGTATGGCAATCTTATAAATGGTTTTAAGTTGACAGGTGTCAACCAGGTATGGGCAACAGATATAACCTATTTTATTTTAGGCGATAAAGTATATTACATTACATTTATTATGGATGTTTACAGCCGTCGTATCCTTGGTTTTTCTGCCAGCGAAAACATGAAACATGAGAATAATATCCGTGTGCTAAAACAAAGCATCAAGCTCAGGGGAAAAGAAAAATTAAGAGGTTTAATCCATCATTCAGACAAGGGGAGCCAATATTGTTCGAAGGCTTATATTGAGCTGTTGGGAGAATATAACATCAAGATATCAATGGCTGGCACAAGCTTGGAGAATGCTTATGTCGAGCGGCTTAATGGTATTATGAAAAATGACTACCTATACCCCAGAAGCAAAGTATATGATCTAAAATCATTAAAAAAAGAACTCAAAGAAACAGTACGGCTGTATAACGAAGAAAGGCCTCATTCTGAACTGGGAGGGCTAACGCCTGCCCTGTTTGAAACCAAACTGGAAAATAGTCCTGTGTCTATCAATCTTGCCATAGAACTTTTTGATTTTGAACAAAATCAAAATAATAGGTTTTTAGAGGCATCTGCAATAAGAATGGGACAAAACAAAGAAAGGGAGCAGGTAGGTGATGCTACCGGCTTGCCCCATTCCCATTGGTCAGGTTATTCCTTGGAAAGTTGCTCCTCAGCAGAGCTTTCCTCCGCTTCGCCTGACTGGACAAATATCAACGAAATAAAAATGAAACAAGAAAAAAGTTTTCAACAGAAAACACAAAATACGTAAAATGCTGTCAACGTTATTTATGGCGGGACATCAACCCAACTTTGAACCTTGAACTTTAAACTCTGAACTAAAATCTTTATATCTTTGTGGCCGAATACGACGTGTGCTTGATAACCACGTAAAAAACAAGTAAAATGAAAAATAAAGTCTCTGTATTGTACATGATGGCAGGTATTTTATTCGCCGCCTGTCTTTTAATTTCCAATATTCTTGCAT
>DASQZP010000215.1:0-7965 GCA_035638655.1 Bacteroidales bacterium | reverse complement strand
ACTTATACTCAGGTTCAGGCTACAAGCCAGGTATTCTTTGAAGTTGTTGCTGAGGATAATGGTACAACTATTACTTATACCTTAATACCAAATGCTGATGAAACCACTGCTATGCTTACATCTAATGTATACAGTGTAGATCAGGAAGCTTCATTGATTGATTTTGTTCCTCAGGGTACAACTGTAGCAACCTTCTTTGAGAATGTTACTCTTTCTCCGGGAGCTACCGCTCAGATCATTGATAAATTAGGTCTTGATAGAAATTCAGGACAAATGATGCTGGATGATAAGGTAATTGTTACTGCACCAGACGGAACCACTGAACATGTTTATTATCTTGGTATGCTTGGTTATGATAAGGATAAACTTGCCTTTATCATGTCTGATGTATACGATGTAAACCAGGTGACTCTTACTGTATCTGTACCTTCTGGTAATGCACCAACTGTCGGTGATTTAGTTGGAGCTCTCCAGCCAGCACCAGGAGCAACTATTAATGTTTTCTCTTCTGATGGTACGGAGAAAGCTCAGGGCGATGTTATCGCAGATGGAGACATAGTTAAAGTTACAGCTGCAAATGGTGTAAATACTGCCAATTACAATGTTGCACTGATAACAGGTATTGGTCAGTTTACTAATGGTACTGTTAACATTTACCCGAATCCAACAGCCGGTATGGTTCACCTGTCTGGTCTTACTGCAGGTACTGTACTTCATGTATACAATTCTGTTGGTAGCAAGGTACTCGATAAAGTTGTCAATCAGGATAATGAAGATATTTCTCTTGAAAACCAGAGAAGTGGTCTCTACTTTATCATGATTACTGATAAGAATAAAAATGTACTCGGTCAGTATAAACTGATATTGCAGTAATTAAATTCTTAAATAAAAAAAGAGAGAACCCACGTGGGTTCTCTCTTTTTTACTTAATCCGTTTTTTAAACCGGCCCGGAACGATCTGTTTGTATCGATTGAGTCTGTTGAAAAATGGATTTTTTATATAAACTTAACAGAAACTGTATTTTATTATTTGTGAGAGATTTTATTCTGTACGTTTTGGGATATTCTTTCGATTACTAATTTGAGTCTGTTAATTACATTTAGCTCCTTCCATCATGAAATATGACATTAAATTACCCTGGCTGTTTTTAGCTTTTTGCTTGTTGATATTTACTTCTTATTCCTCCGTTGCTCAGCTGACACCAAAAGAAGCATTGCCTCTGATGCAGAAGGGAATAAATCTTGGAAACACGCTGGAGCCACCCGACGAGGCTGGCTGGAATAACCCCAAAGCCGAAGAATACTATTTTGACATGTATAAAGAAGCCGGTTTTCAATGTGTAAGAATTCCTGTGCGTTGGGATAATCATACCCAGACTGTCTCCCCTTATAAAATTGATGCAGCCTGGATGAACCGTGTTGAGCAGGTGGTCGACTGGGGGCTTAACCGTGGACTCTTTATAGTTATTAATGCCCACCATGAAGAATGGATCAAGGCAAATTATACCAATGCTTCTTATCGTGCTCGTTTCGACAGTATCTGGTCACAAATCGCTGTCAGGTTTAAAGACAAGTCAGACCATCTCTTTTTTGAAATCATTAATGAACCCAACGGTCTTACCAAAGCTCAAAATGATGAACTACACCAGCGGGAATTGTCCATAATAAGAAAAACCAATCCCACCAGAATTGTAATTTTTCAGGGACACAACTGGGGAGGCTCTGATGAACTCATACAGGCTGCTATACCTTATGATCCATATATAATGGGATCTTTTCACTCTTATGATCCTTACCTATTTGGACTGGAAGGACAGGGGACCTGGGGAAGTGCTGCCGATTATAATAATCTTAAAAATAAGTTTATAGCGGTTAGTAATTGGTCAACAGCCAATAAAGTACAGGTTTTTCTTGGTGAATTCGGCTCCCTTAAATCCTGTGATTACAACTCCAGAATGCTGCATTACCGCGCTTACGTTGAACTCTCACAAACCTATGGTTTCGTATACTGTGCCTGGGATGATGGGGGAGACTTCCGTATCATGGAACGTGAACAGCATAAATGGGATGAAGTAAAGGATATCTTGTTGCATACTACCTATTATGCTCCGGCTGGTCTGAAACTGAAGACTTATCAGGATACTATTCTGCAACTAAACTGGTCAAACCGGGTTTCAGATAATGACAGTATTTATCTTGAAAGACGCACCGCTTCTACCGCCTATAAACGCATTGCTTCACTTAAAGGTGATACAACAGAATTTCTGGATGAAGGCCTGGTACAGGGAGAAAATTATTATTACCGGGTTATTGCCCACTATAATGATACAACAGATGTTTTTTCTCAGCCCGTTAAAATATTTTTACCTGTGTACATTCCAAAGGTAAGATCATTTTACCTTGGAGAGCCATTAAAAATCCCCGGAGTTGTTGAAGCAGAAGACTTTGATGTTGGGGGAGAAGGATTGACTTATCATGAAGCTGATGATAGAAATATAGGAGGTGCATACCGGACAAATGAGGCTGTAGATATCTATGACAGGTTAGGGGATGGATTTAGCATTGGTAATGCCCTGCCGGGTGAATGGTACGAGTATACGGTGGATGTTCAGCAAACTGGTGAGTATATTGGAAAAGCCTTCCTTTCCACTCCCAATGCAGGTGGTAGGTCAATAATTCAAATTGGAGATGCTAAACCGGATACAATAACAGCATTAAATTCTTATAGCTGGCTTGTTAATGAACCTGTCTCGTTCAATCTAAGCCTTGAAGCAGGTGAACAGGTGATGCGTTATTCAATTTTATCCGGGCCCCAATTCAATATCGATAAATTTGAATTTGAACTGGCTGGAGATACCTCTGCTACCGGAATTTATGATTTATATTCAAAAGGGCTTTTAATTGCTTCGCTTCCCGGGAATGGTTTGTTTATAAGAATGATCAACCGGCAGAAAATAGATAATGTAAAAATTTATTCTTCAACTGGCCGGCTTGTTGAATCAGTTAATAATTCTGGTGATTCTTATATAATATCTTATAATAAGATACAAGGGGGAATTTATATTATTCGGGTAGTGTCGGACAACAAAATTTATACAAGAAAGATATCATGTCCTTAAAAAGTAATCAAGTTAGATTTTGCCTGAAAAGCGCGGAGTCGAAGTATTTACTCCATGGACATGGAAGAATGGCATGTTTGAAGTACTGCATTTGTTTACACATTTTGGTAAGCCTTATTTCATTCCGGGTACTTCTTCCGACGAGGAATATGTATCGGTATATCCAAATATCAATGCAGCCGGAGATTCTATAACGCTCTTTCTGGTGAACAGACACCTGACAGATAATAATAACATTCGTATTGTTATGAAAAATTTTCCATTGGGCAGCGGATCCTACAACATGTATTCAGTTTCTTCACTTCCGGCCAATGAAACATTTGTTTCAAATTCATCAAATGCACTCACTAAGTCGACTGTTCAGGCCATTCATGATACAATTTCAGTTGATCTTTCGCCACTATCCGTTACTGCAATTGTTTTGGTAAAATCTGAGAATACCAATGTAAATGTACATTCTTTAAGTGCTGGTGCAGTTTTATACCCGAACCCGGCCGAAACCGAAGTAACAATTTCCCTGCCTGATGATCTTTCAGCGTCATTTAATATTGAAGTGATTGATAATAACGGAAGAGTTATTTCCAGTACCTGTTATAAGAATACAGGTAATAATAAAAAGTTTGAAACAATAAATCTTAGAGGTATTGCATCAGGTATTTACTGGGTCAGAATCGTTTCAGGTAATATTCTGAAAACCCAAAAATTGATTGTATATTGAGGTGATTTTTATTACTAAAACTTACTTATATGAAAAAACTAATTACAAACGCATTATTTTTCATTTTTGTTCTTTCTCTATTCACAGTCGTTGGCTTTGCGCAACCAGTGAAAGAATTGGGTCAACTCCGTGTTGAAGGAACAAAACTGGTAGCTCAGGATGGTAAACCTGTTATGTTATCGGGAGTCAGCTATGGATGGCACAACTGGTGGCCACGGTTTTACAATGAGAGTACTGTTAAATGGTTGCACGACGACTGGAATTGCAATGTAGTAAGAGCTGCCATGGGCGTAGAGCCTGATGGTGCTTATCTGGATAAGCCGGATTGGTCAAAAGAAAAAATTGAATCTGTTGTAAAAGGAGCCATAGATAACGGAATTTATGTGATCATCGACTGGCACAGCCATGGTATACAGCTTGATGGCGCCAAAAAGTTTTTTGCTGAAATGGCGCAAAAGTATGGCAAGTACCCGAATATTATTTATGAGATATTTAATGAACCTGTGAAAGATTCGTGGGATGATGTTAAGACTTATTCTGTTGAGGTGATAAAGACCATCAGAAAATATGATACGGACAACATTATTCTGATAGGAACGCCTCATTGGGACCAGGATGTGCATATTGCTGCCGATGACCCGATAACCGGGTTTGACAACCTGATGTATACCTTGCATTTTTATGCTGCCACTCACAAAGATGAACTCAGAAAGCGGGCGGATTATGCATTGGACAAAGGGTTGCCCTTATTTGTTTCCGAATCTGCAGGAATGGAAGCTAGTGGGGATGGCCCCATCGATTATGACTCGTGGAATACATGGATCAACTGGATGAAAAAGAATCAGATCAGCTGGATCACCTGGTCAATTGCTGATAAGGATGAAACCTGTTCGATGTTAAAAACATCTGCTGATTCCAAAGGTAACTGGAAAGAAGCCGACCTGAAAGAATCAGGTATTAAAACCAGGGAATTATTACGTGAAATGAAATAAAATTAAGTTAGATAAAAAAGGCACATGCTCGCATGTGCCTTTTTTATTTATGATTAGAATTCATAACCAATACCCAGTTTGAATGCAAGGCCATATCCTTTATTGCCTTTGTTGATAGCAAGGAAGCTTAATTTCTGGTCTGTTTTATTGATTGTACCAAGATAGATTCCGGCTCCCATATTCCCATCAAGAAACAAATTGTTTGTAACAAGCACTTTTGCTCCGGCACCCAGGTAATGTTCAATTGAAGAAATAACAGCATCGGGTGATTGAGTTCCCCCGATACTGCCGGATTTTGTATAATGAAAATTGTCAGTACTTGTTGAGCTTCGGTAGATAAGATTATACATCAGGTATGGTTCAACTTTGCTTCTCCCTGTCCTGAAGTTTTTATTATAATAAGTGTCACTTATGAAAAAATGTTTAAAGAGTACTTGTTCTCCTTCTACTTTACCTCTATCATAATTCATAAGGGCACCTGCCTGAAGCTGGTTTTTCCCTTTGATAACAAACACGTTCAGGTCACTGGACAATCCCGTCCCGCTACCAGTTGCTGTATTCGAAACCGAAACACCATAAACAGAAGGTCCCTCATGACGTTGTTGAGCAAGTAAAGAGATGGAAACTAAAAATATAGCGGTTGTTGTAATATATCTTTTCATGGCTCCTCCTTTGTGTTACGGATTTATTATAAGATACGCATTCACAGAATATTAGATACGGGAATAGCCATGCGATATTATGGATTTGAAGATGATATATTGTTACCCGACCGTTTGAAATAATGCAAGTTTTAATCTGATAAAATGATATGATCAGAAATATTAAATATCAATAAAATGACTGATAAAAAACAGCCTGGTGATTGTTCTTGCTTAGTTACCGGGAAATTATAGCTTCAATGCAGGTTGATAATGTTTACTATTTTGATTCTGCCTGAGATCTCAAAAATACACCTTATTTAAAATTTAAAATCAGGCTGATTATTAGAATGTCCCGACAGCCGTATAGCAATTCTCCTTGGAAGCTAAATCGTCCGTTGGCAGGTAATAAATCTGATTAAGTTAAATATAACCTTGAACAAGTTGCACCTTATTCTGGAATTTTAATAAGTCAGGATACTTCAATTCACTTTTGGATTGCAGAGAGTAAAGCTATAGGTAGTATAAGCTATTTAACCAATTGTTAAAAAAATTAAATTATTGATATGAAATTAATTAGTATTTTGTATAATTGCATAGAACTACATAGAGGTTGGCAATGAAAAAAATTATTGATATCGAGTTTGAAAACGATCTCTCTGTCCCGAAGTACAGGCAGATTATTGATGCTATACTGGAAAAAATTAAGACAGGGGAGTTGAAAAAAGGAGATAAGATTCCATCGTTGAACATGTTATGTCAGGAATATAGTTTGTCGCAGGATACGGTTCTGAAAGCCTACAACGAATTAAAAGCTAAAGGGATCATTAAATCACAGGTAGGAAAGGGTTATTTTATTAAAAATGAGAATGCCGGGTACAGTCATAAGATCCTGCTGGTTTTTGATCGTCTGACAGCCTATAAGGAAGAACTGTATAATTCATTTAAAGAGACTTTGCAGACAGATGGTACTGAGCAGATATTTTTCCATCACAATAATTTAAAAATGTTTAACGCCATTATTGAAGGTGCAATTGGTGATTTTTCAGAATATGTTATCATGCCAATTGCCCATCCTGATGCAGTTACAATAATTGAAAAACTTCCATCTGGTAAAGTTTTTATTCTTGACCAGGGACGAAAACAGTACAAAAATTTGTACCCCTATGTTTGTCAGGATTTTGAGCACGACATTTATCGCATCTTAAAAAATAACCATGTTCTGGTGTCTAAATACAAGAGAATGGTATTAGTCATCCGCAATCAGAAATCACATTTACGGGATATTACAACGGGATTTCGAAATTTCTGCAAGCAACATCCAATTTCGGCAGTGGTAGTCAGTGATATTAAAACTTTTGAAATAAAACCAGGAGATGCCTATATCGTTGTTTATGACAATGATTTGGAATTTTTGGTGCGATATTCTTTGAAGAATCAATTAGAATTGGGGGTGGATATTGGTGTTGTTTCCTATAACGATACACCTCTGAAAGGGATAATTGCTTCAGGGATCACTACTATTTCTACCGATTTTGTTCAAATGGGAAAAACGATGGCAGATATGATTCTAAACCAACGCAAACTTTGGATTGATAATCCTTTTGTCATGAATATACGAAGCTCATTTTAAAAATAAAATAAATGGATATTAGAAATTTAAAAATTTTAAAATCGTCTGTTCAAATTGATTTAACAAACTATTCAATGAAAGGAGAACCAGTAGTTTCTCAAATGCGAAAATTAAAAGATTTAAAGGGAATTTTTCAAGATGTCAACAGTTTTGATCAAATGAATAAAGAGCAATTAGCATATACAGTTCAAACCTGGTTCCCTGTTGATGATGGAACTCCTGGTGGATTATTCTTTGGCACTTCGACCCTTTTTCCGGGAAAAGTAGGAGATGAATATTTTCTGACTAAAGGACATTTCCATATGAAGTCTGATCGGGCTGAATTTTATTGGGGAATTCAGGGGAAAGGCATGTTGATTTTAATGGACCGTGATAGAAATACCTGGGCCGAGGAAATTTTTCCCGGAAGTTTGCATTACATTGGTAGTGAAGTAGCACACAGGCTTGCTAACACCGGCGATAACAAACTGATTGTGGGAGCTTGCTGGCCTTCGGATGCGGGACATGACTATGAAGAAATTGTAATGAATGGATTTTCAGCAAGGCTGATGGAAGTCGACGGAAAGGCTGTTCTTCTTTCAACGGGGGAAAATGATGACTAAAGAAAGAATTTTGAGCAAGTTAGTAATCAGTTTTGGTCATGTGTCGATTCAGTCTTCCAAATGGAATTATACGTCATTTTCAGATCATTTCTGACTGTAACAGGAAGGCTCCTTTTTAGTTTCGGTACTGAGGTTGTTACTGAAAGTGTCAAAGTATATATTAGTTTGAAAGTATTATGTATTCACAGACTTCATTAAAAAGCTGAAAATAACATGCCACTTACACTCCAAAAATGTAAATAATATTAGCTGAATAAATA
>DASQZP010000214.1:0-5684 GCA_035638655.1 Bacteroidales bacterium | reverse complement strand
TCGTTATATTGATGAGGGCTATGAAGTTATCTGTATGGATAATCTCATCACCGGCAATGCCGAAAACATTGCGCACCTGATGGGCAACGATAACTTTACCTTTATCAAACACGACGTTACGAAGTTTATTCATGTAAATGGTGATCTGGATTTAATCCTGCACTTTGCGTCTCCTGCCTCGCCCATTGATTACCTTGAAATGCCTATTCAAACACTAAAAGTTGGATCGCTTGGAACCCACAAAGCACTTGGCTTGGCAAAAGCCAAAAATGCACGTTTTCTGCTTGCTTCTACCAGCGAAGTCTATGGCGATCCGCTGGTGCATCCCCAAAAAGAAGACTATTGGGGCAATGTAAATCCAATTGGTGACCGGGGCGTTTATGATGAAGCCAAGCGATTTGCCGAGGCCATGACGATGGCTTATCATCGCTATCATGGGGTGGAGACTCGCATTGTGCGCATCTTCAATACGTACGGTTCGCGCATGCGGCTGCACGATGGGCGCGCCCTGCCGACCTTTATGCGGCAGGCCCTCAACGGCAAGCCATTGACGGTATATGGCGATGGTTCCCAGACGCGCTCATTTACCTATGTGGATGATTTGATAGAAGGTATATGGCGACTTTCGCAGAGCGACTATCATGAGCCGGTCAACATCGGCAACCCGCAGGAAATTTCTATCTTAAATTTTGCCAAAGAGATCATTGAATTGACGGATTCCGACAGCAAGATCGTTTTTGAAGAATTGCCCAGCGATGATCCACAGGTACGCCAGCCGGATATTAGCCGGGCAAAAGCGGTCATAGACTGGGAACCCAAATATGAACGCCGGGAAGGATTGAAAAAAACACTGAAATATTTCAAGGAAGAAGTCAGCCAGGAATTTGCTTGATAAATTAAAGAAAATAAGCTTTTCCAAAGGCTTTAAAAGGATACTCTCTAATACGGGCTATCTGTTTGGAGAGAAAGTTTTTAATATGGGACTATCCCTTGGGGTAGGGATATGGGTTGCCCGTTATTTAGGCCCTGATAAGTTTGGTCTTTGGCAGTATGCAAACAGTTTAGTTGGCTTGGTAACCGCTGTTGCAACATTAGGCACGACAAATATTGTTATTCGCGATTTAGTAGATGAACCCGAAGATAAGGAGGGTCGCATATTAGGTACGACTTTTATTCTTATTTTAGGCGCTGGTATTATCACCGCTGCAATAATTACTGGTGTTGGATTTTGGCTAAATAGTGAAGTCCTAACACGTTGGCTGATCGTAATTGCTTCTATGAATTTGGTTTTACAGGCCTTTCAAGTGTTTGATTATTGGTTTCAGTCAAAAGTTTTATCGAAATATTCAGTTTATGCGCGAACTACAGCCAAGTTGATAATTTCTTTACTAAAAATAGTTTTTATTTTATTAAGTTTAAGTGTTGTTTACTTTGCTTTGACAGTTGTTGTCAGTGGAATTGTTCGATTTATTGTTTGGTTTTATAGCTTTGAAAAAAAACAGGACAAAAAAGTCAAGAGATGGACGTTTGATTTACAATATGCCAAGAAACTTTTAAGAGATTCCTGGCCGTTAATATTGTCAGGTATATCGGTTGCGATTTATATGAAAATCGATCAGGTGATGCTCAAGAGTATGGTAAATGCGAATGTAGTTGGGAATTATGCAGTGGCTGTAAGGCTCTCTGAGCTGTGGTATTTTATCCCCTTAACCGTTTGTTCGTCTGTATTTCCCTCTATTATAGAGTCTAAGGCTGATAGTATAGAAAAATATCATCGACGTTTGCAATACTTATATGACGTAATGGCCGGTATAGCAATTGCTATTGCTGTTCCCATGACTTTTTTAAGTGGTTTTATCATTAATCTACTTTTTGGCCATGAATATGCTATGGCTGGTGGGGTTCTGGCGATTTATATTTGGGCAGGTATTTTTGTTTTTATAGGTGTAGCTCGTAGCAAATGGCTTATTAATGAAAATCTTCAGAAATTTAGCATGTTATTTACCTTTAGTGGAGCTGTTTCTAATGTATTGTTAAATTTATGGCTCATTCCAACAGTGGGAGCGACGGGTGCAGCTTGGGCGACGGTGATTTCATATATGATTAGTGCTTGGTTAACTGCATTATTCTTTAATCAAACAAGAATTGCTTTTTATATGCAAAATAAGGCAATTTTAAAAGCCCTTTTTATTATACCAGCTATTTATTCCATGTTAAAAATTTTAAAAGAAGCAAAGCCTGATGGGAAAAATTAAAAAAGAGATAGCAAATTTATTGAGACCTATATTTGAAATGCTAAAATCAGATAGATTTTCAAGGCCATCGTTAAATCATTTAGACAAAAAGCTTGAAGAGTATATGAATTTTAATCAGGGCATATTTCTTGAAGTAGGAGCTAATGATGGTTTTAAACAAAGTAATACATATTATTATGAACGCCTAAGGAACTGGAAAGGAGTGTTAATTGAGCCCATACCTACATTATTTACGCGCTGTAAAAAGCTTCGTAAACGTAGTGAAGTATTTAATTATATATGTAGTAGTCCTGAGAATTCTGGGTTAAAAAAAACTATACGTTATGCTGACTTAATGTCGCAAGTAAATGGCTCACTACAAAATACAAATGAAGAGAATGCTCATATCAGTAGAGGTATAGAAATTCAGGATTTAAATAATTCTTTTAAAGTTGATATCGAATGTAAAACACTTAGCGAGATAATTGATAAATCGGGTTTTGAAAGGTTCGATTTTATGAGTATAGATGTTGAAGGACATGAACTTCAAGTACTTAAAGGGTTAGATCTGAACAGACATGCACCAACATACTTGTTGATTGAAACTTGGGATCATGAAAGACAAGAAATAATAGACTATTTAGACAATTATTTTTTTATCGAGAAATATTTAACTCATAAAGATATTTTATTTAAAACAAAATAAAATGAATACCCCCGTTTTATTTTTAATATTCAATCGCCCTGATACTACAAAGAAAGTATTTGAGCAAATACGTAAAGCACAGCCACCCAAGTTATATGTGGCTGCTGACGGGCCGCGAAAAGATCAGCCTAACGAAGAGCAACGATGTAAACAGGTACGGCAGATTGCTACCAATGTAGATTGGGAATGCGAGATTAAAACGCTATTCAGGAATGAAAATTTGGGTTGTAAGTATGCGGTGAGTAGAGCTATCGATTGGTTTTTTGAGAATGAGGAAATGGGAATTATTTTGGAAGATGATTGCTTTCCGAGTGAAAGTTTTTTTAGATTTTGTGAGATACTTCTAAAGAAATACAGACATGATAGCCGCATCATGCATATTAATGGAAATAATTATGGAGCTGACGAAACGAAATTTTCAAATAGTAACTTTTCTTATCATTTTGGTTGTATGCCTCAAGTTTGGGGATGGGCTACATGGAGTCGCGCTTGGAATGAATATGATTTGGAGTTAGAAAATTATAGCAGGGAAGAGTTATATAATATGATTTATTGGGACTGTTTTTTTAAAAAAGAAGCATACAAGAAAAGACAATTCGAAAGGTGGGATCAAGTAAAAAATAATAAAGTTGATACGTGGGATTACCAATGGCAATATGCAGTCTTATCTGCCAGTGGTTTCTGTGTGGTTCCTAAAAAAAATCTGGTCTCAAATATTGGGTTTGGTGAAAATGCAACTCATACAAAAGATAGATATAGCTATAAAGATAGCATAGATATTGATAGTATTAACCTTCCACTTGAACACCCTTCATTTGTTATACCTGATAAAAAAGTAAATTACTGGTATCAGGAGAATATGCTTGCATCACCCTCCATTCTGTTGAGGATTGAAAATAAAATAAAATCACTTATAGAGTTATATACTTAGAATGCTTAAAAAAACGATAAAAAATATTTTAGCAAAAAAATATTCTGTTTTAAATTATCCGGTTGTGGTGAATAGTTATGGCAGGAGTGGTTCAACAGTATTACGAAAAAGCATAGTAGAAAGTATAGTTAAAGTTAACTATAAAACGATTAAAAACATTGCTTATCGTTCCATAGCTCAGCCGGCATGGGATCTTGAAAATACAAATTTGAATAATGGTGTTGTTTATAAAACGCACGATTATCCGCCAAGGAAAGATTTTAGGAAAGATACACGTTTACTTTATACCTTTGCAGATCCGGTGGATGTAGTACTTTCATTATATCGATTATACAATGAAAGAGGTGAAGAGTGGATGCAGGAGCATTATGATCACTTGAAGGTACCCTATACTGACTTTAAAGATATCATAAGAGAAGATCAATTACAGTTGGAGGAACATTTGGTTAGCTGGTTGAATGAAAAAAGAATTCCGATTGCTTTTGTTAAGTATGAGGCAATGTGGGAGCATCAGGAAGAAATTTCTGAATTTTTAGGGTTCCAAATCGATCTAATTCCTTTTCGCAAAAGAAAGGCCCAAGACTTTGAGAATAAAGAAATTATTTCGAAGATTGAAAATACTTATGCTTCTTTGAGGGAAAAAATCAACCAGCAAAGAGATTTTTTTACTAATTAAACCTTAGCATTTGAAATGCATAAGAATGAATTAAAGATCTCCGTAATTACTGTTGTCTATAACAACGAAAAAACGCTTGAGCGAACGATAAAAAGTGTTGTTAACCAAGGTTACAATAATCTTGAGTATATTATCATTGACGGTGGTTCAACCGACGGAACACTTGACATCATCAAAAAACATGAACATGAAATAGATTACTGGATCAGTGAACCAGATGAGGGTATTTATGATGCTATGAATAAAGGAATCGAACAGGCTACCGGAGAATTAATTGGGATAATTAACTCTGATGACTGGTATGCGGAAGATACAGTTGACAAAGTTGCGCAAGCATACCGGAAATCTCATGCTGATGTTATTTACGGGAATATGATCGTAGTCGATGAAAAAAATAATACGAATAGATTAAGGGAGTGTATAATTTCTGTTGAAAACAAGATAAAAGACTTAAAATTTAGCCATCCCACACTATTTGTCAAAAAGAGTATTTATGATAGATTTGGTAAATTTAATACCGAATTTGTTATTGAAGCTGATATGGATTTTATTCTTCGGTTATTGAATAAAGATTTGAATTTCCATAAAGTAGAAAGTGTTTTTGCTCATTTTACCTTGGGAGGTTTTAGTTCAAGTTACAATATATCATTCAACTGGAAAAGAATAAAAGACAGATATAAAATTTTAAGCCGGAATGATACACCCGAGGCAGAAAAATGGAATATTCTTATTCGTGATTTTTTAAGGTTCAATGTAAAAGCTTTACTTAAAAATATTGGTTTGCTGAAGTATTTTATTTCCTTAAAAGCATCTCAATATCCCAAATAAATTCCTATCTTTGAATCGCAAATTAGTATTTATTTATTAGCAAAGGTAATTGATGAGCTATTTTATTCATCTTATTTTATTGTCATTGGGGATGCTGGTATTCCTTAGGATATTACTTTCAAATAATAGGCGATATCTGAAATATGCAGGTACTTTTGTACTGAATTTTGGCCTGCGGTTATTTCTTATATACATGAATCAGCATTTTAATTTTTTTCAAACAAAATTAGAGGGGCAAGCAGCTGTTAACCTTCAAAAAGTTTTTTTAGCGACAGGGCATGTATCTATACACAGTACCTTTTTCTTGCA
>DASQZP010000213.1:0-3203 GCA_035638655.1 Bacteroidales bacterium | reverse complement strand
TGTCTATCGTCCCAAGAAAATGAGGATGTTGAATAGGTGTATGAATGTTGAAGATATTATGCAGATAACTTTCAATTTCCTGCCAGGCTACATTTGTGAATGAAATGACCGCAATACCCTGATGGCTAAATTTCCAATCTTTTAATAATCGCGCAAAACGGGCAGCAACGGAATATGTTTTTCCGCTGCCTGGACACGCCCTGACAACAAATTTCCCCTCTTTTTCAAATACAATTTCTTTTTGTTTATCCGATAAGCTTTCGAAAGGATTCATTCGAGACACCACTTAATTGCTTGTTGGATGTATACCGGCACTTCAAAATTTTCTTTTGTTTCTGGCTCATTCTCTAATCTTATTGCCAAGGTATGTGATAACTCAGACTTGGCTCGATCTGACTCGACTTTTTCTACAAAATTTTTACCAAACTCCTCAATTGACTCTCTTTGGTCAATTCTTCCTGCTGCTGTTGGGTGTATTCTTGAGAAGGTTTCAAATAATATATCTTTGTTCGCGATAACTAATTCATACTCAAAGGTATTTTCTGCGAGTAAAACCTCAAGATTTTCACCTTTATAGGTCATTGCTTTTTGCGCTCTCGAACTGATTTCTCCATCGTATTTGTGTTTATCATTATCTGTTAAAATAGAACATTTACAATTCAATCTTTTTGTCGCATCGTCAGAATTAAAGAGTTTGGCAAAATGCTCAAATGCCACACCGTTGACATTAACAATCTCTATTCCGTTTTTTTCCAGGTTGTATTTTCCATTCTTATCCAGGATTTCGGAAAACAATTGTAGGAGCAATGCTTCTGAAATCCCTTCAACAAGAATAACACCATTCGCAAAAAATAATTGAGACTTTGTCACATCTAAAAATTTTGATAAGTATTTTTTGTTGGACTCCTCAAGATTGGAATCCCGCAAAGTAAATGCATTTACAGAGTCGCTTTGATTTTGAAGAATGATCAACGAATCCAAATCAGCGGTTGCTGTTAAGGTTGGGGAATGTGAAGAAATAAAAACTTGAAACCCCTCATTATTTAATTCACTCATGTAATTAAAGAATATGTTCTGGAGTTGCGGATGGAGATGTGCTTCGGGTTCTTCGATGATTAGGGCAATATAAGTCTCCGGGTCAACTTCCTTAATAACTTTTAAATCACCTAATACCGTAGCAGTATAGATTAAATTATTATAACCTAATCCATTCTGGAACAGATCAAAGTATTGTTGTACAGAGCCATTATTTTGAAGTGTAGTCTCTTCAAAAATGGGTATCTGCATTCTGAGATAATCAACTAATCTCCTGAACTCAAAGGGGAGAAAATCTATCCCTACTTTTTGCTCTTTGCCCTTGATTGATGTTTCGTTCAAATGCTCATTAACTTTGTCCAGTCCCATGTCAATTAAATCCGTCCAATCCGTATCGTTATGAAGCGCCGTTTTAATTCTTCCTGCCATTTCCTCCCGTTTTTCATCTGTGATCGCGTTACCCTGCTTATCATATTTTAAATTCGAATACAATTCACCAAGTTTATTACCTCTCAGAGGTTTTAATTCCTGAACAGCATCTCGCAACGCTCCCAAATACACATGCTTTAACAAGTCTAATATGTCCGGTTCAATCTGCTGTCCCTCGTTTTCCCCTCCCCAAATTTTATATCTGAATTTTTCTTTCTCATTTACTGTTTCGTAGTAATATCTATGATGAACCTGTAATTCCTGTGTTCCATCATTTTTCTGGACGAGTAAGTCCCTAAACCATCCTGTTTCTATGTCTTTCTCGATTTCGAATATCAAGTCAAACTCGACTTGAGGAAGGGAAAGTCCCGGATCACTGCTATCAATATGAAAATCAGATTTATTTACATAGATATCACGATACCTGTCTCCGTATCCAAGACAAATTCTCAGCGCATCAAATATTGTAGTTTTTCCAGAATTATTTTCACCAATTATGATGTTAACGCCATTGTTAAAATGAATGGTAAGGTCTTTAATATTCCTGAAATTTTTAATATGAAATTCCCTTAGGTACATGAAATCTCCTTATGTTGCTATTCGTTCACATTAGGTGTGAGATATGTAATAAGATTTAAATAATATACTAAACTAATTGCATAAAATAACAGAAAGACAGTTGAATTAGTTATTTCAAAAATGAAATACCCCGAGGCAAAGACCTCGGGGAATTCTTTGATTAAATAAAGTGAATTTATATAGGCTTTATTGTAATCTTAACTTTGCAAACTAATAATGCGAATACTTAGTGTTTATGCTCGTTCCATCTGTTTCAAATGTGAGGTGATACTGTTGATCAGTTCGAAAATATTTTTTATTCCTACTATCCAGTTCATCGATTACTTTTTGATGTGGGTGTTTAAATGGTTTGATGTGGCTACTAATCGGGAAAACAGTATCGGAGGGACACTGATCTAACCATGGCGTATTATTATTGTCAAATGTCCCATTCACGGAACCGTGATGTGGGACTTTGAACAATTTTGTATTGGGTGGGATCAGTGAGCTTATCTGTTGCCAGACTTCCGCTTCGGCATCAACGGTAAGAATGAATACTACCTCATCTAATTGGAGAGTTAATACAATGGAATTATTGTTTTCATTCTTGGTATCGATACTATCTCCATATCGGGGCCAAAGTACCTTCATTATGACCTTACCAAAATTTGGAAGGATTTTGGTATCATCTACAGATTGGTGAACATCGACAAATTTTTGATATCGATTGGCGTAATTGATAAGATAAACCATACTGCTCCATGATAAAGATTTCGGATACCAAAAATTCTTAGTCCCAAATTCCTTTAAAACCCCTTTTAATCCTTGTCCATGATCTGAATGCGCATGACTTAACATTATAAAATCGAATATGTGGTTATTTCCAGAATACAGTAAACTCTTTCTATCGAAATATTTTTTCAAGTAAATAAAAGAGGAGCGTTCATACGTTGTATCATTTGAATCGATCAAACCAAAATGGGATGTATTGTTACTATCAATAGACTCTAGCAAAATTGAGTCTCCCCAGCCAACATCTATAAGGGTTACAGTTAGTTTGCTCATCTTTGCCCTCTTCTCTTAAATGAACTAGTTATTTTCAGAATATTCTAAATTTCGGTTAGGCTCACGTTCGTTGTATATTTTTTTTGCATCCTCAATCTGGGTTACTGACCAATCTT
>DASQZP010000212.1:0-4851 GCA_035638655.1 Bacteroidales bacterium | reverse complement strand
TACAACCCAGGGGCTTACCCACTACAAACGTAACATGGATAAAAGCTCATAGTACTGATATTGGAATAGATTTTGGATTCTTCAACAACAGATTATCCGGATCAATCGATTATTTTTATCGCAAACGGACGGGGTTGTTAGCACATAAAAATGATGTGTTAATACCAGTTTCAGCGGGTATTTCACTGCCTGAACAGAATTTGAACTCCGATGCCAATATGGGTGCTGATGGATCTTTAACCTTTAAAAATGCTGTAAATAAAAATTTCAGTTATACAATAGGAGTAAATGCTACCTTCTCAAGAAGAAAAATCCTGCATGTATATCATCCCCGTTTTGCGAATTCGTGGGATAAATACAGACATGGTGTCACGAACAGATGGGCCGGTATTCAATGGGGGTATAAGGTAGTCGGAAGATTTAAATCACAAAAACAAATCAATAATTATCCTGTAAATGAAGATGGTAAAGGTAATACCACATTATTACCAGGTGATTTGATTTTCAAAGACGTCAATCATGATGGGGTAATAAATTCGCAGGATTCGAGACCTATAGCCTATCAAAACGGTTATTTTAATAATGGATTACCATTCTTGAATTTTGGACTTAATGCGGGATTACATTATAAAAATTTGAGTCTTAGCGTAGAATTTGCAGGAGCTGATTTTAGTAGTTTCTTACGACAATATGAACTGCTAGTTCCATTTCAGAATAGTGGTAATTCACCCAAATTTATTTTTAATAATAACTGGCATCATAAAAATGTATTTGATAATTCAAGTCCATGGGTACCAGGTTATTATCCGCCACTAAGAAAGGGAATGAATAGTTCTACTCATGATTTACAGACCTCTACTTTCGATTTTGTAAATGTCCACTATATAAGATTAAAGAACTTAAAAATCGGATACACATTACCTTTTAAATGGATTAATCGAGATTTAAATATTAATAAGTTGACGGTTTATCTAGATGGTTACAATCTGCTCTCATTGGATAACCTGAAAAAATTTGGAATTGATCCTGAGATAAATCAAAGTAATGGTTTTAATTATCCTCAAACCAGAATAATTAATGTCGGTGCAAATATATCATTTTAATTCATGGACAAAAAATGATATGTAATACAGAAAATAGGAAATGTATCAAAATTAAATATACATATTATAAAATAATTAAATGAAAATAAATGGATGTTAATATCACGATAAGTAAAGTATTTATCATCTTTTTAAACAGATATTTAATTATAATTAAATAGAATATTATGTCAGAAAAAAAACAATTTTCCGATAAAAAAATAAATAGAAGAGATTTTCTTCGTAGTCTTGGTGCTGGCACTGCCGGGTTATTTTTGTCCAGCATGTTGTGGGGGTGCCGCAAGAGTATCTTAAATCCAAAACCGGTCTCAGTATTATTACCGGATCAGGTTTGGGGAAGTGATAAAACAGTCAGAGAATTTCTGGCAAATTTATATAATCGATTGCCAGTGACTAAAAGCCTTACTGTGAATTGGCCTAATTTTACTGTTTTTGATGAAGCCATGTGGTCAGGTTATAATAACTATCAAAATCAGTTAAAAAATTATCCATACGATTGGTGGAGTATTTGGGACTATAAATTAGTACGTAACATCAATCAATTAATTCATGACAGTGAGAGTAAAAAAGCGAGCAAATTATCTACTAGTGACCAAAAAAAGTACCACGGTATAGGTAGATTCTTACGGGCCTATACCTATTTTAATTTTGTCACCAGAATGGGTGGTGTGCCGTTGGTAACAAAAGTTGATACTTATAATACAAGTAAAGGTCCAGCTCCTTTACAAGTACCAAGGGCAAAAGAATCGGCTGTGTACGATTTTGTAAGTAGTGAACTGGATGCAGCTGTGAAAAATTTGCCGGATAACACAGATCCCACAAAAGCCAATAAATGGATGGCATTATCTTTGAAATCCCGTGCCATGTTATATGCCGGATCAATTGCCAAATATAACAATATGATGTCAAGTCCGATAAAAACTCCTGGTGGTGAAGTTGGTATTCCTGCTTCAAAAGCAAAAGGATATTATGAACAAGCTTTGTCGGCAGCCAGAGAAGTGATAAAAAGTGGCAGATATAAACTTTATAAAAATAATTCCAATCTGGGTGAAAACTTTTATGAGGCTATTGTCAACAAGTCCAATAATCCAGAAGTAATTTGGGTTGAAGATTTCCACCTGAATGGGAAAACACACTTATTTACTTACTTTAATATTCCAAGGTCTTTACGGGAAGATAACTTGGATTCATCCGACATAACGCCTTCTCTAAATCTTGTTGAGAGTTTTGAATATAAAGATGGTTCACAAGGAATATTAAAGACCAGAACTTCGGATGGCAGTGATTTTATCTATTATGATAACAAAGCTGATATCTTTGCCAATAAAGATCCGAGATTATATGGAACGGTCATTTATCCGGGTTCCAAGTTTATGGATAAAAGTGTTAGCATTCAGGCTGGGGTAATGGTTTGGAACAGTAGTAAAAATAAATATGATATTGTAACTGGTTCTAAACTTGGTCAAAATTATAAAGATGGAAAATTAATGGTTGGTGCAGATGGTCCTTTGACAAATGAAGAAAATTGTACCAATTCCGGCTTTAATTTGCGAAAGTATCTTGATAATCATCCGGCACATGGTGAACGTGGTGTCCAAAGTAATACATGGTGGGTTTACATACGATACGCCGAGGTATTATTGAATGCAGCGGAGGCAGCTTTTGAGCTGGGCCGGAATTCAGAAGCCTTGGGGTATATTAATCAGGTAAGAGAGAGAGCAGGTATCGCCAGTCTGTCATCATTATCAATTGAAAAAATTCAACATGAAAGACGTGTAGAATTAGCCTTCGAAAATCACCGTTGGTACGATTTGAAACGGTGGAGATTAGCTCATGAGGTTTGGAATGGCGATCCCAATTCACCCAACACCATGATGTATGCTTTATGGCCTTATAGAATTGTTCGTCCTGGCGATAAAAGGGATGGGAAATATGTTTTTGTTAAGAAAATCGCGCCAAGATTTCAAAACCCAAGATATTTTAGAATGGGTAATTATTATTCTGCAATCAGTTCTGATGTTTTAAGTGCAAATCCAAAAATTGTTAAAAATCCATTTCATTAATAAAGCAAATAAACCATGAAAAGATTAGTAAATAAATTTTACATTGTCTTGGCTATGCTTATTATGTTTACGGCATGTAAAATAGATAATTATAGCGCACCTAAAACCATGCTTACGGGAAAGGTTGTTTACAAGGGACAACCGATACATGTAAGATCGGATGCCGTTCAACTTGAACTTTGGCAACCGGGTTATCAATTAAAAAAATATATACCGGTCTATGTTGATCCCAGTGGTACATTTTCAGCAAAACTATTTAATGGAAAATATAAATTGATACCGCGAGCGGGGGATGGACCATGGGAAACAATTACAGATACAACAAAATTTACGTTAACTGGGAATAAAAAAATGACGGTTAATGTTACCCCATATTTTATGTTAAAAAATGTCAACATAAGTGAGTCATCAACTGCAATTAAGTCTACATTTAGTATCAATCAGATTGTTAAAAGTGCAAAACTGCAAAGAGTGGATTTATATATAGCCAACACGCATTTTGATAACTCTAATTTTCACATCGCAAAAACAGAAAAAAGCGGCTCACAAATAAGTAACCTAAGTAGTCCCATAACATTAAGCTTTCAATTATCAAACATCCCCAAAGATGTAAGAAATCCCAATCGGGATTCTGTTTATGTTAGAGTAGGGGTTCAAACTGCTGGAGTACCCGATATGATTTATTCCAAAGTGAAGGAAGTTTCAGCAAAATAAAAGTTATCATAATTAGTAATCAATTCATCATTATAAATAACATATAAATAATGACTTACTAATGATGATAAGGATGCTTTTTAAAAACTAAATTATGCAACGGTTTTCTAATAATAAATTAACAAAAACCATGAATGGAAAAGTTATAATAAAATTAATAGCAGGGTTCGTTTTTTGTTCATTAATTGAGATTGGATTTGTTCATCAGGCTTCAGCTCAAATGAGGATTGGTTTTAATTATCAATTAAGAAATGCTGTACCAAAAAAAGGTTATGGTATCTCACTCGAACCCACAGTTTACAAACATAAAAAATTGGTAGTGGATACGAGAGGTTTTTTTGGGTATTACAACCATAATGGTATGCAAACAGTAGGCGATCCCAAATTGCCTGCTGATACTTTTAATAGAAATATCAAATACTATGTTTTTGGTATAGGTGGAGTAGCTCGTTATAAATTGCCCTTTGTTAACCCATTTATATCGCTTGGCATAGGATTTAACAGTTATAAAATAACAAGTCGTGGTTATGTCACTATAAAAAGTAGTTATTTATATAATGGGGCTGTTGGCTTTGAAGTCGAACCTATACCCTACATAAAACCCTTCATAGAATACCGTTATACGCATTCGACTGTCCGTAGATTTCAGGTCCAGTTTTTCAAACCTAATAATTCAGTTGGTCGTTTGGTTGTGGGATTTAAAGTAAGATTGTAAATCCTTTATATTGAAATTTATTCCTAATTATTTCCTTTATGTAAATTATCTATTTTAATTTCATTTATTAGCTTAAATCATTAAGAAATGGTACTATAATGGTATTAAAAGTGCAGCATTTAATACCATTATAGTATATTTATATTCTATATAAATTTATTATTGATCTAAATACAGGTTATTTAATGAAAAATATCTCATTTTTAGCAGTTTTTATTCTATTTTTATCCTGCAGTTTTGTGAGTGCAAAATCTGA
>DASQZP010000211.1:0-4089 GCA_035638655.1 Bacteroidales bacterium | reverse complement strand
AGCAATTGGCAATTAGCAATTGGCAATTAGCAATAAGCAATTGGCAATTAGCAATAAGCAATTAAAACCCTACGAGGAAATAGCCGATGCATAATTTGAACAACATGTTGGTATAAGTTGTCGCCCAGGCGCCTAATGTATATGAGGAATTAAAATTTTTACGATGACGCAGGTATCGGACATTATGGACAGATACTAAATAATTATATCTTTGTGCATGAAATATCTGTTCTCATATTTAAAAAACAACAATAAACTATGAAAAAGTTAGGTTATTTATTTTTAATCATGGTTCTTGGAGCCTGTTCTTCAACACCTGAAAATTCATTTACCATCAATGGTACAGTTTCCAATCTTGATTCCGGAATGGTATATCTGCAAAATTATACAGACGGTTCAATGAAAACCATTGATTCATCTGCAATTACCAATGGTAATTTTAAACTCGCCGGGTCAGTAGATCTGCCGGAATTATATTACATCCAGATAAACAACAACCGCAGACGTGTGCCTTTCTTTGCTGAAAACAGCAACATCACTGTGAATCTGAATACAGACAGTCTGGATAAAACAGTTATTACCGGATCAAAAAGCCAGGCTGTTTTTGATGAGTACCAGAAAGGCAGCAGCAGTTACAACGAAAAAATGCAACCTTACGTTGATCAATACTATGCCGCAAGAGCAATAAAAGATGAAACAAAAATGCAGCAGGCAGAGGCGAGTATTGATTCAATTAATACCTTACAGACTGAATATGCTAAAAAGTTTGTAATTAATCATCCCAATAGTGTTGTAGCTCCTTATATTCTGAATCGTGAGCTGTCGTATACAATGGATGCCGGTGAACTCGACTCCATCACTTCTTTATTTGATACCACATTAAACAATTCAGTTTACACCAAAGACCTTAAAAAGCATATAGCAGTCCTGAAATCTGTTGAAGTCGGTCAACCTGCTCCGGATTTTAGTATGGCCACTCCGGATGGAGATTCACTCAGTCTTTCTTCCTTAAAAGGTGAATACAAATACCTGTTGATTGATTTCTGGGCATCCTGGTGTCCTCCCTGTCGTGCTGAAAATCCAAATGTGGTGGCTATTTATAACGATTATCATAAAAAAGGCTTCGATGTGCTTGGTGTTTCATTTGATAAAAAGAAAGAACCATGGCTGAAGGCTATTGAAAATGACCACCTTGCATGGCATCATGTTTCCGACCTTTCCTACTGGAACAACGCAGCAGGGAAGCTTTATGGAATAAGAAGTATACCGTCAAACGTTTTGCTTGACAGTAACGGCATCATCATTGCCAAAAACCTGCGCGGTGACGAACTGAGAAACAAAATCTCCGGTCTGCTCGATTAAAATATTGATTTAATATTTAGTAAAGCCTGTCATGATTCTGCCAGGCTTTATTTTTGTAATCTATTCCCGTCACAACTTTATATACTGGCATTAAATTATCATATCAGAAATCAGTAATGATAATCCCGTAAATTGTTTGAATTTAAACATTTGTTAATCTACAGTTTAGTCACATAAAGTTGCAGAACAGGTTTGAAACTCAAAAAAAAACAATACTTTTGTTATTTAGTTACAATCTAAATAGAGTCAGTCAATAAAGTCAAGTGTCTGAATCAAAATATTCGAGAACAAGACGTGCAGTTATCGGACATTCTGGACAGACACTAAATAAAATATCCGGATGAAGGAAATGCTTATTGGTGTTGTTGAAGAAACAGTCATGATCACAAGCTTTGTAATGGTCATGATGTTGATCATTGAATATGTCAATGTCCGATCTAAGGGTTCCTGGAGTCAGTACCTGAGCCGGTCAGGCAACACTCAATTATTACTTGCAGTATTACTGGGTATCACACCAGGTTGCCTGGGTTCTTATGCCGTGGTCTCGATGTATACACACCGGTTACTGGGATTCGGATCATTGGTGGCCACCCTTATTGCCACCTCTGGCGATGAGGCCTTCATGATGTTTTCAATGATACCGGCCACCGCCGTTAAAATTACAGTTATTCTTTTTGCTGTTGCCCTGATTACAGGCTTTTTGATAAATATGTTAACCAGAAAGAGAAAAAAAACATATTTCGTGCCCCTGCATTTTGAGGTTCACCAGACAGAAGCTGATGCTATTCACCCAAACAGAAGCAGAATGCTTTCCCAGCTCAAAAATATCACTTTCGAAAGGGCCATACTGATATTCGGGCTGGCCCTGTTTATTTTTGGCCTGTTGAGCGGAAGCCTGTTGCATGAACATAATGAACCACTACCTATTGCCGGGCACCATGAATGGAACTGGATAAATATTACATTTCTGATAGTTTCACTTATAGGATTATTTATTGTTGTTACAGTGTCCGATCACTTTTTAAGAGAACATCTCTGGGGACATATCATAAAAAAACATTTTCTTAAAATCTTTTTATGGACCCTTGGCGCGCTGCTTGTTATCGGGATAATGATGCAACAGGTTAACCTTGAAGATTGGCTGCGTTCCAACCAGATTACTATTCTTATAGCCGCTCTGTTAATAGGATTAATTCCTATTTCGGGACCTAATATGATTTTTATTACACTTTTTTTCAACCAAACCATTCCTTTCAGTGTTTTATTAGCTAACTCGATTGTACAGGACGGACATGGAGCAATTCCATTGCTTGCAGAGTCGAAAAAAGGATTTATCGCAGCCAAAGGAATTAATTTACTTGTAGGACTGATTGCCGGACTGGCGGGTTTTTTTCTGCATTTCTAGGTCACTGATTCTTAAGAGAATAAATTATGCAATTGTGTTCTTATGAAATTGTTTGTAAATTAGTAACATATAACTTATTAACCATATATTATCTATGCTTCCGCATGATTAAAAGTATAACCACAAAGGCAGAATGATAGTAATTTGCCGGCAGCAATACCGGCTTCATGCGGAAACCCTGAAATGAAACAGACAGGCATTCTGACTTTGAAAATTAAATAATATCGAATGAAGTACGATCTGATTGTTATAGGTAGTGGCCCGGGCGGTTATGTTGCGGCCATCAGGGCATCACAACTGGGTATGAAAGTTGGCGTCGTTGAAAAAGCTGAAATTGGGGGTGTTTGTCTGAACTGGGGCTGTATCCCAACAAAGGCACTGCTGAAAAGCGCCCAGGTTTTTGATTACCTCAGGCATGCCGCTGATTATGGTGTTACAATTGAAGGAAAAATAGCTGCTGATTTCCCGAAAATGGTAGATCGCAGTCGTAACGTTGCCGATGGAATGAGTAAAGGGGTTCAGTTTCTTTTCAAGAAAAATAAAATTGAGCAGATCAAAGGAACCGGGAAGCTAAAAGCAGGAAAAACAGTAGAGGTTACCAGCGAAGACGGGAAAAAAACAGACTACCAGGCCGATCACATTATCCTGGCTACTGGTGCCCGTTCAAAAGAATTACCCAATCTGAAACAGGATGGTAAGAAGGTAATTGGATACAGGGAGGCCATGACACTCAAAAAGCAGCCCAAATCCATGATTGTAGTTGGATCAGGGGCCATTGGAAGCGAATTTGCAGGCTTTTACAACTCAATTGGCACAGAAGTTACACTTGTTGAATTCCTGCCACATGTGGTTCCGGTAGAAGATGAAGATGTATCCAAACAGCTTGAACGCTCATTTAAAAAAGCCGGCATAAAAATATATACCAAATCATCTGTTGAAAAAGTGGATACCAGCGGTAAATTATGTAAAGCCACAGTAAAAACTCCCAAAGGAGAAGAAACTATTGAAGCTGAGATAGTTTTATCGGCCGTTGGGATTACTCCCAATCTGGAAAATACAGGTCTGGAAGAACTTGGTATTGAAAAAACTGAAATTGGAAAGATTAAAGTCGATGAATATTACCGTACCAATGTAGAAGGAATTTATGCCATTGGTGATATTGTTCATGGCCCCGCGCTGGCTCACGTAGCCTCAGCTGAAGGGATTACCTGCGTTGAAAAAATCGCCGGTAAAAATCCTTACCCTATACGATACGATAACATCCCCGGTTGTACTTACACCAATCCTGAAGTAGCTTCAGTCGGAATGACTGAAAAAGCAGC
>DASQZP010000210.1:0-2132 GCA_035638655.1 Bacteroidales bacterium | reverse complement strand
TTCCTTTTTCTTGCCGCCAAGGACCATGACCTATCAGGAAATAATCTTGGATACGCATTGATACCCGATGATATTGATGAAATGGACCTTCTGGAAAAATCTGTTCAAAACGAAGTAATAAGTTCAAACTTAAATTTATCTCAGGAAAATACAAATAAAACAGAAGCCCCGGCAAACTATACGGTTCAGGTTTCAGCATCCAGTAATCTTAGGGATGCGAACCTATTAATGGAGACGCTCACAAAAAAGGGATACCCATGTCCGTATTTGAACAGAGTCGGAGACGAAAGGCCGTATTATCGAGTAAGAGAGGGTAGTTTTAACGATGAAAAAGAAGCAAATCTATTGATATCCGAGTTGACACATACGGACGGCTTTAAAGGATTCAAGGCCATTGAAGATGAGCACTCGGAAAAAATAATATCTGGCAAGCAAAATTGTCCCAAAGCTGTAATAATTTCGCCCCCTGTTACGCAAAGACTTAATATTGAAATTTCCAATGGTAATGGTGTGCGACATATGGCAAGAAATGTGGGCGCCTACTTAAACCCAAAAGGGTTCAACACCAACCGACTCACAAATGCCGATCATTTTAATTACCCGAAAACCAAAATATTTTATCGAAAGGGGTATCAACAAGAAGCCTTGCGACTGGCTAAAGAGATTCCGGGTCATCAGGAAGTCCCTAACGTAATAGAGCAGAATAAAACGATAACAAGGGCAATAAAAGTATTGATCGGCAAGGATCTCGTCCATTTACATGAGCATATAATGAGCAATTTAAAAAGCAATCCTAACGTTGCAAAAGTCGAGAATGCCTCTAAAAAAACAAGTTAACTGAGCTGATTGGATATCACCCGAAACGACTGAAAGGAATTACTGCAAAATGACGGGACAATATGGATACTATGAACCACCACATTTCAATGATCGACGCAGCGGAAAAGAACGACGAAAGTTTTTATATACGGTGCATATACCCGAACGCCGAACCGGAAAAAAAAGGAGACTATGTTCAGAACGCCGTAAAACCCCAAGGCAAATAATAACCATACATCAAACGGGGTACAAATCAACGACCAAGGATACATTTTAAAGGCTTTTATAAGGCAATTGTTTTAAGGTGGCATGAATAAATTGACATTAAAAAGTTTATGGTTTCGGTAAGTTGTAGAATTTCCGGGACGTTTGATCGCGGGAAATTACTATGTTTTTGGAATATATAAGATTATTGAATATAGGAGCACAACCTGAATTTTCATTTGATTACGTTTTCCCGAT
This sequence comes from Bacteroidales bacterium, assembly GCA_035638655.1. GTDB lineage: Bacteria > Bacteroidota > Bacteroidia > Bacteroidales > DASQZP01 > DASQZP01. The sequence continues at coordinate 851 of DASQZP010000210.1, read as the reverse complement.
AGCTCTTATTTTGCTGTCTGTAACAGCTGTTATTTTTATCGGGTACAAAATAAAAGAAGAATTGGGAGCAATTGTAGCAATTTTGATTTGTGGATTTGTCTTCCTGTACATGAACGATCTGCTTGGGGTTCTATTTTGATTTATACCTAAGCTGAGCGTTTCAAATTTTTGAAATGGGTAATTTAAATATATTTTTAAGGTATTCTGACATTTTGAATTTCAATAATTTGAACCCCTGCGGGATTTCCAATTTCACCGCATCTACTGCGTCAGATGCTGTTACGCATAGACGACTATAGCAAAACAACATCTTCCTTGTATCTGCGGCAAACTTGAAAATCGCTCAATTTAGGTTATATTATCGCTCGTTTTTGTTGCTTTTCAATTTTCTCTCATTCCTAATTTTACCCTAAATCAGTTAAATCTCGCCAAAACATGTCAGTGTATTTTACAAATATTGTCAAATAGTTTGTAAAGATATCAAATAATTTTGGCAAATGATCCATCCTTGCTAAATTAAGCAACTGATATTTATTTGTTTTTCTATTTTTACGAAATAATTCATTATCTTGCATGTTTTTTGCATAACAAAATGCATAGATTTTCTTAAATCAAAATTGGATAAATCGACTTGATGAAAGGGCAAACCCTCTGAAAAGCGGGGACGCAAAACCACGGGTCTAAGGCTTAAAAGCTACGACAGCCGGGTTGCCAAATACGTGTAGTGCTCTTTTGGTTTAAAGCAATAGATATGTTGCGTTGATCATTAAGAGGCGCCTTTCTCTTTAAAAGTTATCCAATGCGGAGAGAAGGGGCGTCTGTTATGGTTAACAAATTAAGTCAATATCGAT
>DASQZP010000209.1:0-2477 GCA_035638655.1 Bacteroidales bacterium | reverse complement strand
CTGGATGTTCTTGGTCAGTGCATAATTGATACAATCATCCAGGGTCCAGGTTTTCTGCGCATTACTAACGACCGTTAAGGCCAGTAATACAAAAGTTGATATTAGAATCTTTGTTCGCATTGTTTTCATTCACTTTATTATTCGGCGTAAAAGTATTCCCGGCCTGAAGCGAATAAAAACGAAATAGATGTATTGGGAGATTTTATCGACGGAAAGGGGATGTTTAGGTTGTTTGTTCGGTAGGGATTCGGTGGTAATTCGGTGGTAATTCAGTTGTTTATTCAGTTGTTTGTCCGAAAGCCTTCGGACCAGTTGTTTGTACGAAAGCTTTCAGTTGTTTATTCGGTAGGGATTCGGTTGTTTATTCAATTGATTGAATATTTGAAGTTGTTTGAAAATAGTTTGATATGGTTTACTCCGCTCCCACAAGTCCGTCGCGCAAAGCCGAATGGTACTCCCTCACACCTGCCATGCCACGGGCTGGTCGTGATCTTTGTCTCCCACACTCTTTCCCTCAATCCTGACAAAGATTCGTGATCCTTACCCTCACCGGGCCCTCCCACCTTCCGAAGGCAAGGATGGAAGTTGTTTTCCATTCAAACTGTACCTGAAAATGGAAACGCTTCAAGCAACAATTTATTTATTCCAACAAATAATCTTTAGATGGTTCATCCGATACCCATCGGATCATCCGCTTGGTCCCAAAATCGTTTATTTGGTTGTGTGTTACTATCTTTATTTTACCACACGAGAGGACTCGTGCAGCAGCGGATCATAATATATATTTTTCACCATCCTAAATCCGAATATTCATTTTATTATCAGTTATTTAAAATTGATCCCAACCTATTTTTTGACGAACGGAATACAATACTTGAAGGAAGTTGATCGTTTACCAAATAATCCTGTGACCGTTACAGGATCCGTTTGCGCAAATGAACCATTTAATGTGTATTGGTTAACTGAACCGAACCTATTATTAATTAAAATTCTTTAAACCATGAAAAGGAAGATCAATATTATTGGCGCAGTACTCGTTTCAGCTTTTTTGCTGTGGAACTGTACTGAAAGTAAGATTGCCGGTCCTCAGAAAAGTCTCAAAGAGTCGTTGACTGCCGGCAGTGAACAGTTGAACACTGCGATTGACGAAATCGCAAAAACTCCGGGTTACAGCGTCCTGAATCCCGGACAGGATGCTGCACTCAAGTCAGGTACAGCCGATACGGTTGAATATTTTGACAGCATCTCACTGGCTGACATCAGTGGTATATACGAGTACCAGTTCGCCCAGGCAAATTATCGTTGCCACAGTTGTTTCCATCGCAAATTCGTAAAAACAGGAGACAGTTCCCTGCTGGTAGTGATGCTTCCCGAAAAGCAGGTATTCCATCCTTACAGGCTGCATCATATGTATGCAGAAGACTCAGCACTGGTCAACAATTTCAAGATCACCGCTACCGATTATCACTACTTTTTTAACAGGGGACTCATGTATGACTATAAGCTGACCGCGGGGCTTATGCTTGACAGTACCGATATCGGCAGCATGGATATCGAATCGAACCGCAACTCCTGGAAAGAACTCAACTACAGTTCTTCCTACAATTTCAGTAACAATTACAGCATCAATTTCTCCAGGATGACCGGAGATACCTCCTTGTTCAGTTTTTCATTGCTGAACGGTACAGATGTCCTGCTTAAAGAATCGCTCCAGACTGTTAAAAATGACACAACCTGGGGCCGCGAAAAGGAATATACGCTTACCATTGGCAACGTGGAAATCGTGAGAAACACCTCAACCGACAGCATTGCTGTGTATGTGGATGGCGTACTGCAACAAAATGCTTCTGTTGATTTTATCTATAGCCAGCCAAACAGGGGCGAATGCTGGTTTAGTGCCAGAACCCGTGACATTCAGATCACTTTTGATGACGGCACACAGACCAGCCTCTCAGAACTTATCGGTCCTTCGATGGACACCCTTAAAAATTTGGTAAGCTCGATGCATAACATGTATTTTGCCACCAACGTTGTCGACTATATAGCCTGGAACATTTACAAAGGACGAATAAGTAACTATTCCAATTAGCATGTGGCAATTAGCAAGTGGCAATTGAAACCCTACGGGGAAGAAGCCGATGCATAATTTGAACAACATGTTTGTAAAAGTTGTCGCCTAAGCGCCTAAAGGCATGGATTAGTCTTTCCAATACCTGGTTGAGTCAGGCAATCCAAAAGCAGGGAGGTTAATGAAAGGCTTCCCTGCTTTCTTTTATCAACTTATTCTTTCAGAAAATTCACCAGTGGCACAATAAACCGGTCAAATGCTTCAATATGTGGCAAATGTCCAACATCATCCAGTTCAACCAGTCTGCTGTTTTTAATCTTCTGGTGGGTGATCTTGCCCAGTTCCGGATAGTTCCCCATTGTTTTTCTCACCTCCGGACTCACCAGTGATTTGCCTAGCGCTGTCCGGT
>DASQZP010000208.1:0-5481 GCA_035638655.1 Bacteroidales bacterium | reverse complement strand
GTATTGACCTTATAATTTACATTGGGCACGGTGGTAATGACATCCATATTGAACTCACGGTCGAGCCGTTCCTGAATAATTTCCATGTGCAATAATCCAAGAAATCCACAACGGAAACCAAATCCCAGTGCAAGGGAGGATTCAGGAATAAAGGACAATGAGGCATCATTGAGCTGTAGTTTTTCAATGGACGCTCTCAATTCTTCATAATCGTCTGCATCCACGGGATAAATGCCGGCAAAAACCATCGGTTTTACATCTTCAAATCCGGATATTGCTTTGGCACAGGGACGGTCAACATGGGTAATGGTATCACCCACCTTCACTTCTTTCGAAGTTTTGACACCGGAAATAATGTACCCGACATCACCTGCACTAAGTTTTTCCCTTGGTTCCTGTCGAAGCCTTAGAATGCCAATCTCGTCAGCATTATATTCTTTTCGTGAATTAACAAACTTAACAAAATCTCCTTTACTGATTTCCCCGTTAAAAATCCGGAAATAAGCAATAATACCCCTGAATGAATTGAAAACAGAATCAAAGATAAGTGCCTGCAGTGGCGCCTTTGGGTCGCCTTTGGGAGGAGGGACTTTTCTGATAATATCATTCAGGATCTGCTCCACACCCATGCCTGTTTTCCCGGAAGCTTCAATTATATCTTCGCGGCCACACCCGATCAGATCTACAATCTGATCCTTTACCTCTTCAGGCATGGCACTGTCCATATCCATTTTGTTCAGTATTGGTATGATTTCCAGGTCATGATCAATGGCCATATACAGGTTTGAGATCGTTTGTGCCTGAATTCCCTGTGTTGCATCAATAACTAATAAAGCTCCTTCACATGCAGCTATTGAACGGGATACCTCATAACTGAAATCTACATGCCCGGGTGTATCAATCAAATTCAGATAATAGCGGGTTCCTTCTTCAACATATTGCATCTGAATAGCATGACTTTTAATGGTTATGCCACGTTCGCGTTCCAAATCCATACTGTCAAGCACCTGGTCCTTGAATTCTCTTGCAGTCAGTGTGTCTGTCTTTTGTAACAATCTGTCAGCCAAGGTACTCTTCCCGTGATCAATGTGGGCAATAATGCAAAAATTTCGTATGTTGTCCATCTGAATCTCTTCTGTTTTTTTAAAGTGTACAAAGATATTGAATTATTGATAATATCCTGTTATTCTGCATAACTGTGTTAAACTTTGTTAAAAACTAGAAGCCCTTTTCTGAGTAGCTGTATATTTGCAATATGAATAAAAAGTTAATCTGGGTTCTTACCGGCATGGTAACTGTTGTTCTGATTGGTTTGATTCTCGTACAAACCTATTGGATCAGGAACGCTGTTAAGGTTCAGGAAAAACAATTTAATCAGCTGGTTAATCGTACATTAATAACTGTGGTAGCGCAGCTGCAGCGTGAAGAGGCTTTCGGGGAAATTCTGAATGAATTATGGAATTCATCAGACAGCACCGGAATGCAGTCCTCGCGGCAATATATTTATAATCCCGATCAGATACAGTCAAATGGAGATACCATACAGAAAAGTCCTGATGGAAATAGTGGTACAATAATTTACGATCGCTCAGAAAATGGAAATAAATGGACAGGCTACAAAACATACAGGGATACAAGCATTGTCTTGCATGATACCCATCAGGAATCAGTACTCCATTTTCGGTATAGTGAGCAACAATATGTAGCCAGGGGAAGTATCAGTCAGAATTCACTTAGTGCAAATCGTCATTACAGCAGCATGATAGAGGACATTATGAACCGCATGCTACGGAATAAAAAGGACATAAAAGACCGCGTGAATCCGGCTATGCTAAACAGGGTAATAAACGGACAGCTTTCTGATCGTGGCATCAATATTCCTTTCCAGTTTGCAGTGCAGGGTAAAAATAATCAGATTGTATATAAATCTGATAATTATAATAAAAACACATCCTCTACAAAGTATACCTGTCAGCTTTTTCCGGACGATTTTCTCGCTGATCCTTCATATCTGACCATTTATTTTCCTTCGGAACGAAATTATCTTTTTAAATCCGTTGGATTTATGGCGATAACTTCTATTGCCCTTACACTTATCGTCATCATAAGTTCATCCCTTACACTTTTCATTATATTTAGGCAGAAGAGGTTATCTGAGGTAAAGAACGATTTTATCAACAATATGACCCACGAACTTAAAACACCCATTTCAACCATCTCTTTGGCATCGCAAATGCTTAACGATCCCGGGATTCCTGTGGAAATGAAAAATGTGAGCCATATAGGTAAAATCATCGAAGACGAAAGCAAGAGATTAGGCTACCAGGTTGAAAAAGTGTTGCAAACTGCTATTTTTAACCGAGGTCGGATTAAACTCAAGCTTAAACCAGTGAATATTGATCAAATAATTGAAAAAGCAGCTGACAATTTCAAAATACAACTGAACAACCGGGGTGGTAAACTCCAACTGGATACTAACCTGGATGATACAACTATTCAGGCTGATGAGATGCATATTACCAATGTGATTGTAAATTTGCTGGATAATGCTTTAAAATACAGTGGTGATAATCCCGAGGTGAAAATTACCAGCAAAAAAACTTCCAAAGGTATTAAGGTTTATGTGAAGGATCGCGGAATCGGCATAAGCAAGGATAATCAAAGAAGGATATTTGAACGTTTTTACCGGGTTTCAACAGGTAATATCCATAATGTGAAAGGATTCGGCCTCGGATTAAGTTATGTGAAGAAAATTATTGAAGCCCATGAAGGAAAAATATCAATTGACAGTGAACTGAATAAAGGAAGTACTTTTAGCTTTTTCATTCCTTTTAGCAGGAAAGAAAAAATTACTGAAGAGGACGAAAGTTAGGTTTTTGTCAGTATAATAATTAAAAGTGTTCAAACAGGATTTTTGATTGGGGGATATCATAAGGAACACATATTGATATAGCAGCAGTAAAAGGCCTCAAATTTCGCTTTGATACTATTTTTTATTAAAAATTATGCAGAAGATAGCCTTGCTGTCTTCATTTGCATTTTTATGAGTGCGTTTTTGGTCATGAATAAAAGAGAAAATATTGTATATTTAAACTTTTAAAACATTTAACTGGTGAAAACAAGAATTTTATTGGCTGAAGACGACGAAAATCTTGGGGCTCTGTTAAGAGAATATCTGCGAGCCAAAGATTTTGAGGCAAATTTATTCTCTGATGGTGAAAAAGCTTATAAGAGCTTTATGAGCGAACCTTATGACATCTGTATTCTTGATGTGATGATGCCCGTTAAGGACGGATTCACACTTGCTAAAGAGATCAGGGCAAATAATTCGGAGATCCCTATTATTTTTCTGACTGCAAAGTCAATGAAAGAAGATATTTTTGAAGGTTTCCGGCTTGGTGCTGATGATTACATGACCAAACCCTTTTCAATGGAGGAACTGATCTTCAGAATTGATGCAATTCTACGCCGGACTCAGAATAAATCAGCCCATAAGAAAAAAGTGTTTGAACTGGGAAAGTATACTTTCAACTCAGAAACACAAATGCTTACCAGCGAAGAAAACGAGCATAAACTAACCACCAAGGAATCTGATCTGCTTTATCTGCTTTGTACCAACCTGAACTCAATCCTGGAACGGAATTATGCCTTGCGGACAATATGGCTTGACGACAGTTACTTCAATGCCCGGTCAATGGATGTATACATTACCAAGCTAAGAAAGTATCTGAAAGATGAACCCGGAGTGGAAATTATTAATGTGCATGGAAAAGGGTACAAGATGGTCCTGAAAGACTAAGCCTTACAATCTATCCCCTGAATTATATTATTTTCGCATTATTTTCCGTTCCTGTAAGGAATGAAATTGTCTAAAACGAGTTTTTAATGAGGAATTTATTCTCTTCCCGGTTAATCATTGTTGTACTGTTTACCGGTTTGTTTTTGTCCGGATGTAAGGGCTTTACTGAAGTTGAGGTGGGTGATATACAGAATTTCAGGCTGTTGGGCGTAGAAAATAATATTGTGAAAATACAGCTTGATGTACCAGTCACCAATCCAAACCATTATAATTTCCATCTGGTAGGAGCAAACGTGGATATTATGCTAAACGGGAGCAGGTTTGGGACAGTTGACCATATTGATAAAATATTGATCCCGGCTGACTCCGAGCAAATATATACCATAAAGCTTGATGTTAAAATCAGCAACATGCTGGGCGGGGTTTTCACGGTTATGAATTTACTGGGGAGCAAAAACATTGACATCGCCCTTGAAGGTACCATAAAGGCCAGGTATTTTCTTTTTCCCAGGACTATTGTGGTAAATGAGCGTAGTCGTGTGAATTTGCGGGATTAGTCCTGTTTCATTACTTCCTTTATGATATTCTGAAAAAGCTTAATGGTTTGTTCAAGGTTTTTTATGTCGTTTACCGACAAATATAATTTCTCCTTTGCTTCTTTCATGCTGAACCGCCTGGGGTGCTGCTGCAGGTATTTCATAATTCCGGCAAAAATATTGCTCCGGTAATAAAAGGATTGCTGGTTGGATACGAAATATACCAGTAATTTACTGTTTTTCAGTATTATTTTTTCGAAACCCAGCCTCATGGCCAGCCATCTGACCCTTACAACGTTAAACAATTCGAGTGAAGGGGGCGGAATCTCACCAAACCGGTCCTCCAGTTTAGCTGCAAACTTTTGCAGGCTATCTTCATTTTCAATATTATCCAGTTCGCGGTACAGTTTTATCCTTTCTGACACATTGTAAATATATTCATCGGGAAAAAGAATTTCGAGGTCCGTATCAATGGTACAATCGGAAACCCAGTTTTTCTGTTTTCGTGTAACAGGTTCTTTATCATCTGATTTGATCCTTGTTTCCTCTTCCTCAAACAATTCACTAAACTCTTCTTCCCTCAGTTCCTGCACTGCTTCGTTCAAAATCTGGTGATAGGTTTCGAAACCGATATCAGCAATAAAGCCACTTTGTTCTCCGCCCAGCAGATTGCCTGCACCGCGGATATCCAGGTCCTGCATGGCAATATTAAAGCCACTTCCCAGTTCCGAGAAATCTTCGATTGCTTTGAGCCGGCGGCGTGCTTCAGGGGTGACAGCAGTAAGGGGAGGTGCAAGCAGGTAACAGAATGCTTTTTTGTTTGACCGTCCCACGCGTCCTCTCAACTGGTGTAAATCGCTCAGTCCGAAATTTTGTGCATTATTGATAATGATAGTGTTGGCATTCGGAATATCTAGCCCTGATTCGATAATGGTGGTAGCAATCAGTACATCATAATTCCCTGAAATAAAATCCAGCATGATCTTTTCAAGCTTTGGGCCTTCCATCTGTCCGTGAGCCACTATTGTTTGGACCCCCGGACAAAGTTTGTTGATCATGAGCTGTACTTCTTGTATATTCTGAACCCTGTTATGAATGAAGAAAACCTGTCCGTTACGGCTTACTTCATATTCAATAGCTTCTTTG
>DASQZP010000207.1:0-6395 GCA_035638655.1 Bacteroidales bacterium | reverse complement strand
GAAAATATATAGAAGCAGTTACCAATAAACAGGTGCTCTCAGAAGAAGAAATACTTGACGAAAAGACACGTTATAATGATTATGTTATGACCTCATTACGTACTATGTGGGGTATTGATAAAATACGGCTTAACCAGTTTTCAGATACTATTTTGAAAATTTTTGCCGAAGCATCAGCACCCTTCTTTCAGCGGGGTCTGCTGGAAAACAAAAATAATACTGTTGTACTGACTGAAAAAGGTTTTTTACTGGCAGATTCGATTATATCCGAATTATTTTATGTCTGATTACAGGTCAGTCAGCCAGTTTCCAATCTTTTCAAAAGCTTCAACCAGGTTTGGACAATAATTTTTAGTGAATGAGTCATTTAAACTATTGCCCGGGTGTTCTTTCATGGAAGCATCCAGTGTTTTACGTCCGTCAAAATCTACATAGGCTATTCGGGCCGTTAATTCTTCTGGTTGCCGGCCAAAATCGCTTCCAGGCAGCATAGCCACTTCTGTTTCATCAAGCAGAGCATTACAAAGTTCAACAGAAGTATAGATTCCTTTAGTAATTAGTTTTTCGCGGTAATAATCAAAATCAGGAAAAAGATAGAAAGCACCTTGTGGGAGGGGGATATCAATGTGCATATCTTTAAGTGAGTTGGTTAATGTTTTTGCCAGCGTTCTGAGAACGCGTCTGCTGTGATACAGATAATGATCAATCTCTTCATTTCCTCTGAAAGCTGTAATTGCGGCATACTGAATTGGGGCTGAGGTTGAGGTAAATGTTTCACTGGCAACGATTGCCATGGCATCCTGCAGCCATCTGAGCGATTCCGGAAAAGTAAAGCTGCCCAGTCGCCAGCCTCCTGCACCACACCATTTACTAAGACCACTGCTGATAATAGTGCCTTCAGGATAAAAACGGGCAATAGAAACATGCTGGTCGGTATGGTGCAACAATCCATAAATTTCATCTGAAATCAGTATGACATGATATTTTCTTGCAATATGTGCCAGTTCTTTTAGTTTCTCAAGCGGGTAGGTATAACCGGTGGGGTTAGAAGGATAGTTCAAAATAACAATTCTTGGCCGCCCGGGATCACTACGGCATATTAATTCTAGTTTTTCAGGACTTAAACGCCAGTTATTTTCTGCTGAAGTTGGAACCCAGGTTACATTTCTACCGATTATCCGGGCCTGCGGACTATAGGATACCCAGCTGGGAGTAGGGATGATAAGATCACCGTAGTATACTAACTGAAGTATGAAAATTAATTCTTTCGAACCCGGGCCGATCATGATGTCTTCCGGAGAACAATTAATCTTGTGTATGCGCTGATTAAATGCGGCAATTTCCTCTCTGAGGGGTTGTAATCCTTTAACCGGGAGATAATCTTTCTGGCTGGCATGGCTGCGAAGCGACTCCACAACGGAAAGAGGAACAGGAAAAGGGGATTGTCCAAGACCCAGCTTATACACTTTTTTACCTTTCCCGATCAGCTGGTTGCTTTTTTCATTTATTGCCAGGGTTGCTGAAGGATTTAATCCTCTGACATTTAGATTTAAATTGACCAGTAAATTTTCTTTTTTTGTTCGGGCCATAAGCTGTTAGTTTTACAACTACTACTTAAGCGCCTTTACAATTAATCCTGTTCCCGTTTTATGTGTTCTTGCAACATCCATTTTGTTAAGAACAAACGAAATCGGATACGCAATTAAGTAATAGAAAGGTAAAATTATAAAAAATAGTTTACTTATGTTAAGTATAACAATCGGGTATTTCATGGATAATTTCCAGGATATTTTACCCGGAGTACCATATGAATAATGTGTAAAAACATGTGAAAAACCGGCATAATGAAGCTTATCATGAATCGCATTTTCATTGTATCCTTCACGTACATGCTCTTCAATAAATGATTCGTCGTCTTCATCATGAACCTCTGAGCCACCCATGTCTGATGGGGTTGAAATCAGGAGAATTCCTCCCGCTTTCAGACTTTCATGAAAATTTTTAAATACTTCAACGTCTTCTTCAATATGCTCCATTACATCTACACTAAGGATCAGGTTATACTTCTCCGGAGCTTTGTATTTAGTAAGGTCCGCTTCAAAGAATTTTACCCGGTCATCACGGCCAATTGTCTTAAAAAAGGCATTGCAATCTTCAATCTGCTCCTTTTTCAGGTCTGCACCATCAACCTTCCAGGTTTTGTTCATGCCCGACATGTAATAGGAATACTGACCGAAACCGGATCCCGCATCTAAAATGGTTATGTTATCTCCAAATTCGCGACGGATTTTTCTTAGTTCTTTTTTTATGTGCCAGGCTCTTAATAACAGCAGATCAAGCAGGTTATAAAATAATTTTCTCAGAAAAGGGGATTTGTTAAATACTTTTCCCAGCGATTTTTTAATCGGATCGTATTTCATTAAAGTAGGACTATGATTTTAGAAGTTCATCAATATTTTCAACATAATCAAGACTGTCGTCGATAAAAAACTGTAATTCCGGAACCAGTCTTAACTGATGCCTGACACGATTTCCCAACTCATGCCTGATATGTTTTCCCTGATGATTGATATCACCAATTACCTTTTCCCTGTTATTACCGGGAAAAATACTGAGGTATACGCGAGCCAGGCTAAGATCGGCTGTTACACGAACAACAGTTACGGTTACCATTTTTCCCGGAAAGAGATTCCGGCTTTCCCGCTGAAAAATATCCCCCAGCTCTTTCTGAAGCAGTCTTGCTACCTTGTTTTGCCTGATTGAGGCCATATTGTTTTCGTTTTTTTACGCCCCAAATTTAGTCATTCTGGATTAAAAAAAAACAGCAAACCAATTAGTTAATAAAACAGGCTTACTTTTTTACACTTACAGGATGAAGTATACAATGAACCGGTTCCAGATTTCTTATAAAATGAATTATTATATTTGTAACTATTTTAAATCTGTGAAGAAAGCTTATAATCACTAAGATGGAAAAGAATTATACCCTCAGAGTAATTAACAGCAAGGCAGAAATAAGAAATTTTCTAGAATTACCGTTAAGGCTGTATCGTGATGAACCAAACTGGATCCGGCCGCTTGATAAGGACATTGAAAGTGTCTTTGATCCAACACAAAATAAATTTTTCCGAAACGGAGATTGTATCAGATGGAACCTGTATGATGCAAATGGAGTGGTTTGTGGTCGCGTTGCGGCTTTTTATGACCGAAAAACAGCTAAAAACAACAAACAGCCAACCGGGGGGATGGGGTTTTTTGAATGTATAGATGATTTTGAAGCCGCATCGATACTTTTTGATGCCTGTAAGGAATGGCTTACAGATAAAGGGATGGAAGCAATGGATGGCCCCGTTAATTTTGGTGACCGGGATCGGTGGTGGGGCCTGCTGGTGGAAGGTTTTACAGAACCAAATTATTGCATGCCTTATAATTTTAAATATTATAAGGATCTGTTTGAAAATTATGGATTCAAAAACTATTTTGAACAATACACATATTACCGGCCAATAAGTGATCAGGGAGTTCATCCTGAAGTTTGGGAAAAGGCACAGCGCATTACTAAAAATCCAGGGTATTCTTTCAAACATATCCGCAAAAAAGAGATGGAAAAATTCGCTGAGGATTTCAGAACCATCTATAATAAAGCCTGGGGTAAGCACGCGGGAGTAAAGGAGATTTCAACGTTGCACGCTAAGGCATTGATTAGGAGTATGAAACCCATTTTGGACGAAAAACTAATGTGGTTCGCTTATTATGAGGATCAACCCATTGCTTTTTTTCTCATGTTACCGGAGCTCAATCAGATTATTAAGCATTTGAATGGCAAAATGAACTGGTTAGGCAAAATCAAATTTCTGTACCATAAATGGAGAAAAACAATTACCAGGGCTTTCGGGATTATTTTTGGCGTGGTACCCGAGCAGCAGGGCAAAGGATTGGAAGCAGCCCTCATAAATGCTTTCGCAGATGTAGCTTTGAAACCAGACTTTCCTTATAAAGATTTAGAAATGAACTGGATAGGCGATTTTAATCCCACCATGATACGGGTGGCTGAGCAAGTTGGAGCAAAAATAAAAAAGACTCATATCACTTACAGGTACCTGTTTGATCGAAATAAACCTTTTGAAAGAGCAAAAAAGTTGAGATAATTCTGAAGTCCCTTACTCAATTATGGAATTAGTATTCAAAATCAGTGGCAACCTTGTAATCCCTGATCGTTTCAAGATAATCTTTCAACCGGAGATGATCCGGGTGTAGCTGGTAGGTTTTTAGATCTTCAAATGAATTAAACTCTGCGATAAGTACTACTTCATAGTTTGTCTGCGCGGCTTCAGGAGAATTAATTCCTACTTCCATTTTTCTGATGACAGAAATACTGTCTTTCAGGGAAAGAAGTCTGCTCTTGAGTTCTTCAGCAGCCTGGTGTTTTTCTTCTTCAGGGAAATCTTTTAGTTTCCACATTACGATATGCTTTACCATAGAAGGGTTTTTGAACTTAATGTATTTCAAATATACCTTAACTTAATCTATTGACCTGCCTTATTCTTATAAAAATTTTAAACTGCTTCTGTTTTATGAAGAATATTGAACAGAAATGATTTTCAGAGGTTAACCAGATAAAAATTATTTGAATCAGATATGAAAACAGTTTTATTAACCGGTTCTACAGATGGAATTGGTAAACAAACAGCCATTGAACTGGCGGGTAAAGAATATCATGTTTTTATTCACGGGAGGAATTCCGAAAAAGCAAAAAAAGTTACTTCAGAAATCCAGCAGCTTACAGGTAACAATAATGTTGAATACGTGACAGGCGATTTTTCAAGCCTTCACCAGGTTCGGACGATGGCTGATGAAATGTCTCGCCGGGTTGACGCTCTTGATGTGTTAATTAACAATGCCGGAATATATCTTTCTCAACGGGAAATGAGTGAAGATGGCTATGAAATGCAGTTTCAGGTGAATCATTTAAGTCCTTTTTTGCTTACAAATTTATTGACAGATCTTCTCAAAAAGTCTGATCAGGGAAGAGTTATCGTGGTATCTTCCATGATGCATTCAGGAAATCTTGATTTGGATAATCTTCAGGGTGAAAAACATTACAACGGAACGGATGCTTACAGCCGGAGCAAGTTATTGAATCTGCTTTTCGCTTATAAGCTGTCTGATAAACTTCAGAATTCAGGTATTACTGTAAATGCATTGCATCCCGGAGCGATCAATACTAAGATGTTGCGTTCAATGTACGGCGGAGCAGGTTCCTCTACTGAAAAAGGAGCAGAGACACCTGTATATCTTGCCGATTCTGATGAGGTTAAAAATGTTACAGGAAAATACTTTGTTCACAAAAAACCTGTATCCTCTTCTTCTGCTTCAAATGATAAGTCATTACAGGATAAAGTGTGGAAAATAAGTGAAAAGTTATCACACCTTTATAGTTAGGTTACCCCCTTTTAGCATGCAGGTAAGTATTAAAATATTTCATCCATGTTCTGGTGCCGAAGTAGCCACAGGAAAATCCTGCAACATCTGAAGCTTTATTCAATGCTTCTATGAAATTATTTGATGCATCGAGATAATAACAGAAGGCACCATGAAAAAAGTCTCCGGCACCCAGTGTATCCACTGGATCATTTAATTTTTTAACATTCAGGCTTCCTTTGATTTCAGGTGTTTGATAAAGAATTGGATTTTCTCCGTTGGTTAGGGCTGAATATTTTACACGCATGTTTTGTAAATAATCAAAAATTTCGTTTGTATTGCTCGTCCCGGGAGGAAAGAATGAAGAAGAACAGATGGCGAAATCCACCAACGGTAGTATTTCCTCTGTTTTCTCTTTCCAACTGCCACCATCAAATACTACCGGAATATTATTTTCTTTAGCATGCCGGGCAAGTTCCTTTGCCATTTCAGGATAAAACCCATCAATGAGAAGTATTTCTGCATCTTTTAAAATGTCGGTATTTTCTGGTAATGAACAATTAATTCGAGGCTTATAACTGAATACATTGCGACTTCCGGTCTCTGAAGAAGTGATAATACTGGATACAATGAACGGCCATTCCCTCTCCGGATCGACATCTGATAGTGTAATCTGGTGTTTTTCAAGTTCATTGAGAACGAAATCAGTAAAAGGATGCTTGCCAATCAAAGAAGTTAATCTGGCTTTGCCACCTAACAATGAAAAGGCAAAGGCAGCATTAGTCGCGGGTCCTCCGCTTGCCTGTGCGACTTGCAGAGCATTAATCTTTTCATTTTCAGCAGGGTATTTATCTACAAGATATTGTTGGTCAACCGTACATACCCCGGCAAATATTGCATTCTTCATTTTAAAAAAGAATTATTATATTTGAATAAAACAATTAAGCAGCTAATTTTCACGTTAATGAAAACAG
>DASQZP010000206.1:0-3204 GCA_035638655.1 Bacteroidales bacterium | reverse complement strand
CATGCAATAGCAATACATATATATCTGAATTATTGTATTTTACATCACCATCTGAATGTATTTTAATCTTAGAAGGTATTAATATCCTCATGTAACATTTCACTTAATGATTCGTTTTAAATCTGAATTTCTCACTGATTTTGTAAAGACAAAATGGAAGTGAAGTTGAATATTAACCAAAAAAATCAAAACCTATGAGAAACACAAAGATTATTTTAACAGCCATATTGGCTTCAATGATGGTAGCATTTACCAGTTGCAACAAAGATGACAATTCAGGCACAAGTGAGGGCACCATGTCGGTTAAACTCACAGATGCACCAATAGATGATGCCAATGTAAAAGCAACCTATGTGACAGTTTCCCAGGTAAAGATTGACGGGAAGGCAGTTGAAAGCTTTAGTCCGCAAACCATAGAAATAAGTGCTTATACTAAGGGAAATGCAAGGCTTTTACTTTCGAAACAAATGGCAGCTGCCTCCCATCAGAATATTTCACTGGTATTGAATTACGCACAGGATGCGGACGGGAACACACCAGGTTGTTATGTGTTAACCAAAGATGATACGAAACATACATTGTCATCATCATCGGATGCAACCGGCGAGATAATGCTTAACAAGAACTTTGAAATTAATTCATCTTCTGAAACCAATCTGGTAGTAGATTTTGATCTCAGAAAATCCATTCAGCATGGTAACAGCACTGCTGCTGAGAGTGATTATTCATTTGTTAGCCAAACAGAACTGAATAGTGGTTTCAGGGTAGTTGAAGAGGACAGTACCGGCTCTGTGCAGGGTACAACAGATGGTAGTCTGAGTAACAGTGATGAAGTGGTAGTTTATGCCTATCAGAAGGGTACTTATAATGAAAGTACTGAAACTACTGCCCAGGGATCAAACAACCTTAGGTTTACCCACGCAGTCACAAGTGCAAAAGTGGCTTCAGATGGCAGTTATAAACTGGCATTTCTGGAATCCGGAGATTATGAGATCCACCTGGCTTCTTACTCTGAAAACAGCAATACTGGTGAGATGGAATTTAACGGAACGGTTACTGCCAACAGCAACATTTCCGGTTTGCTTCTGAATAACATAACAGTAGAAGCCAATGCACAGGTTTCACTGGATATTAGTCTGAAAAGTATTTTACCATAGTCATACTCAGTAATTTTTAACATCACAAACAATTTGAGAAAACCTGAAAAGAAAAGTAAAATCTTCTCAGGTTTTTTTATTACAGATCTATGGACTCCAGAAGCTAAAAAACGCTAACAGAATGCCTCTGAGGGTGAGGTTTTCTCTTAAGAAAAATGAATAATTTCTTTAATCCGGATTTCTGTTAAGCAACTCTGAATTAATATTGTGGAATTATGGCTGTCTGTTTCAGGCAGCCTTTTTCTTTTTATAATCTCAAAAAACATCTATTGAAAATCTGAATTTAACAAATGATATTGCATTAATGAATGCATAAACTATACTAAAAACAAATTATAAAGAAAGAATTTTAATGACACAATAAAATATATGTTACGTTTTTTGTTTTATTTTATTTTTATCGTATATTTGTGTTGTAATTGTAACATTATGAAAACAGAAAATCATTCACCAAAATATAAAGATATCATGCAAACAGCGCATGATTTGTTCTGGAAACATGGATTCAAGCGGGTTTCAGTTGAAGAAATCTGCCGCAAGGCCGGAGTAAGTAAAATGACCTTCTACCGTTTCTTCCCGAATAAGATTGAACTGGCAAAAAAGGTGTATACGCAGGAAGTTGACAAAGGAGTATATGTTTTTAAGACCATTATGGAGGAAAAATCCTCTTCTGAAGAAAAAATGAAAAAAATCCTGATGATGAAATTTGAAGGGACCAATAATATCAGCAGGGAATTCATCATGGATTTTTACAGTGACCAGGAGCTTGGGCTGAAACATTTTATTGAACAAAAAACTACTGAAGTCTGGCAGCAGCTTATTCAGGATTTCAAAACTGCCCAGGAGAAAGGTATTTTCCGTAAAGATTTTAAACCTGAATTTATACTATTTCTCTCTCAACGCATCATGGATATGTTAACAGATGAAAACCTGCTAAAACTTTATAAGAATCAGCAGGAGGTAATCATGGAACTGACCAATTTTTTTGTGTATGGTATCTCACCACAGGAATAAAAATGAAAATTTTACCCTTCATATTGCTTGTGGGTGTATTGTATCTTAATACATTGAAAGGAATTTCTCAGGATTCCCTTCTCTTTCGCGGGCAGTTGTCTGCCTGGATGAATTATAATCCGGATAACAGTTATTCTCTCAACAGCGGTATTCGCTATATTCCTGAATTAAATAATGCCATTCAACTTAAAGATAATAAATTACTGGATTTTGAAGCTTCGGCAAATATCTATGGCACAGCAGCAATCATGCCTTTTGACTCTCTCGATACCGGTGGAAAGATCAAACCTTACAGATTGTGGGCACGCTATTCTTCCCGTCAGTTTGAATTTCGGATTGGTTTACAAAAGATCAACTTTGGTTCGGCTTCCATCCTGCGCCCGCTTATGTGGTTTGACCAGATAGACCCGCGCGACCCGCTAAAGCTCACAGATGGGGTATGGGGAGCCCTGGCCCGCTACTATTTCCTGAACAATGCCAATATCTGGGGCTGGGTATTGTATGGTAACAATAAAATCAAAGGCTGGGAGGCTATTCCTACAATGAAACAGGTCCCTGAATTCGGAGGTCGCATACAAATACCTGTTCCAAAGGGTGAAGCGGCCCTCTCCTATCACCATAGGGTAACTGACAGCCGTAATATCCTCAATAATGAATTTCAGTTCTCAGACATTCCTGAAAACAGGATTGGCTTCGATACGAAGCTGGATCTGGTTATTGGCTGCTGGCTGGAAGCTTCGTGGACCAACAAAATGAAAGATGTTGGCATCTATACCAACCAGGAAATTATGAATGCCGGCATGGATTACACCTTTGGGATTGGGAACGGGCTTACTGTAACTTTTGAACAATTACTGGCAGCTTACGACAAAAAGCCTTTTGAGCTGAATCAATCTGTTTCTTTCTCTTTGCTGAGTATATCTTATCCTGTTGGCATTTTTGACAACATAAATGCCATTATTTACTACGACTGGAGCAACAATGCAGCTTATAATTTCATAAACTGGCAGAAGCAATTTAATAATGTTTCGCT
>DASQZP010000205.1:0-4047 GCA_035638655.1 Bacteroidales bacterium | reverse complement strand
ATATTGACTTCGTAAATGGTTGCATCGCGGGCATCCGGCACGTGTTTAAACGGCGTTCCATATTGCCGGGCCGTTTGATGGGTGCCATTTTTGCATCCCGCCAAGGACAGCAAGCCGGCCAACAGCAAGAATACGATTGTGGGATATTTTTTCATGGGTTTGTCAATAGTCAATGGGGTAGTGAATAAATAAAATGATTTAGCTCAAGAAATGAAGGTACTATTTTTGTGATTGAATTTGGAATGCTGGCTATATCAAAGACTTTTTAGTCGCTGACATTCCCGCATGTTTGAAGAATAAATAGTCGCGAGTTCGAAACTGGTCTGAATCGCAGGTTGGTTAACCCCTAATATTAATGAGATAGTTGTTTCTAATTTAAGAATATTTGCTCCTTTTTACCCGTCTAAATTCTCGGGATAACAGCCCATTTATCATTTTTTGAAAACCATTTCAACTTAACCTATTATTAAACGAAGTTGAATTTTCTTTACAAAAATATTTTGCTGTGCAGCAAGTCGAAAAATCACTCACTGAATTTATTGGCTACGTTGATAACATAAAGGGAGGATGAAAAAGGAGAAGTACAAGTTTTTTGTGATCGTCATTTTCAAGCTTTTGGCCATGATGGGTACAAAGAAGCGGGTGCTGAATTAGAATTCAGGGTCCGCAAGAAAGATCACCGTACTAAATTCGCCGACCTGTTATGGGATGAGCGTGTGCTCATTGAAATGAAAACCAAAGGCAAAAAATTAGACAGTTATCGAACGCAGATTTTTGATTACCGTTGGAGCCTGAGACCCAAAAGCCCGAAGTACTGTATTTTATACAATTCTGATGAGTTCTGGATCTATGATTTCACTCAGCAGGATGAGCCCGTTGATAAACTCACTATTAATGAAATCCCTGACCGGTACACCTCGCTCACTTTCCTTTTTGAAGATTATCAAAAGCCACAATTTCGGAATAATGTCGTTGATGTTACCAAAGGTGCAGCTGATAAGGTGGCCATGATTTATAACCAACTCGTCAAAGACGGAGAGGATCCCAAACGAGCAAAGCGATTTGTCCTCCAGTGCATAGTGGCAATGTTTGCTGAAAATTTTACACTTTTGCCAGCAGATTTTTTACAGGTCTCCTCCAGAATTGCAGAGAAGGTCAAAGTACATATGACCTGTAAGGCGGATTATTCAGACAAATGAATTCCCAAGAGTCTGCAAAAGCCGATTGCCGCTTTCAAACAGAATAGATGATAGACAGTATAGAATTACAGGTCTTATTAATTCTAAAACTCGCTAAGATATTTGTTATATTTTTGGACAATTAATAAACAAATAATAAATTAACAAAAAATGGCTGTAGAAATAAATTGATGAAACTACCAAAGAGTATTGAACCTTGCCCTATAATTGAATCAATCATAGAGTTAAGGTTTCTAACAAATGAACCGGATGATGCAATTTTTGGGCTGTTCCATAGAGAGATTAGAGACCAATTTAATGAAGTAAATAAACTGCCAATTTTAGATTTGCCTGAAAAAGTTCGGAAAGCTGAATCAAACCTTAAGTTTAAGCCTTATTATAAATTTAGTAATACGGAATTTGATATAAACTTAGGTCCAAGAGTAATATCTATTATTAAAAAAGAACCATATAGTGGCTGGAAAAAGTTTTCAAATACAGCTACTAACATGGTTAAAGTTTTAAAAGAATTAGATATCGTTACTAGCCTTGAGAGACTAGGTTTACGATATATAAATTTTTTTGATTATGATGTATACGAGAAAGTTGATGTAAAATTAACATTAGGGGGCGAGAACTTTATTAAAAATGATACTTTAATAAAAAATACTTATAAAATGTCTGGATATGATGTAACTTTACAATTAAGTAATAGTTCGACGCTCAAAAATGACGATAAAATAAGAAATGGATCTGTATTAGATATTGATGTATCATTAAAATCTTTAAGGGTTTCATTTTTAACTGAGCCCCAAAATGAACTAAATGATATACATACTACGGAAAAGGAAATCTTTTTCAATCTTCTTAAAGAAGAATTTGTCATTAATAATCTAAATCCAAAATATTAATGCCAATGTCTGTTTCAGAAATTAATGATGAAAATTTGAGAACTTATAGTGATACTACGATGAGTACTGCAAGTACTGGCGTAATTTCTATATTACCATTATTAGCTGCTACCTCTATAGGAGCATCAGCACCCATTCATATGGAACATTATCCAAGTAGTTCTAATGAACATGCGCAAGTTGAAAGACAGGAAAAACCTTTAGAATACTTACAAATCTCCGAAACTAATTTTAATAACATATCTTATGCTTCGGTTGATTATTTAGATATCCAAAGTGAAGCCAAAAGCGAGTTTCAAATTCTTCATGGTTTCGTCACTGAAATATTAAATGATTCTAAGCCACAGCCTGGTGATTTAAAATCAAGAATGTATGAAAATATTGACGATTTACTAATTGGTTGACCTACAATTGAAGGATGGAATTAACTGAAGAAATTCATCGGCACTTACCTACCTATTTAAATCCTGAAGACAGAAAGAATTTATTCGATGAAATAAAATCCTTTCCTTCCAATATAGATAGTCGCATTTATTCATCTCATCCAAGCTTATCTAAGGATATCATATATCAAGGTGATATAATAGCCAATCAACCTTTTATACTCTTACCTGAAAATAATTTAAAAAATAGCCAAGTTTTAGTTATATCAAACACATGTGATATAGACTTAAGTAATAACAACATTAAATCACCACGCGTGGTATACTGCCCAATAATTAGTTTTTCTAATTATAAAAACTTAGTATATAAATCTTATGAAAAAGAGCAATCTGCAAATGACCATTTAAATTCAGTACGTAAACAGGAAATAACAGATATGTTTTATCTCCCTGAACATGGAGATATTAAAGAATCAATTGTTTTATTTGATGCTGCAAATAATTATAGGATGGAACCGAGTCAGGCAAAAGAAATGTTAGAAAACAGGATTACTTCCTTAGGTAATTATGGATTTATGCTATTCATAGTAAAACTTTCGATTCATTTTACAAGGATTGAGGAGGGAGTGAATAGAGGGTGACCAACAATCATATTGGTCAAAATATTATAAGTTAATCGATACATCTATTTAGGGCTAGTAAGAGACTGCCAACCTATAACTGCAGGCATTGAATTAGCGTCTTAGGATACATTGTCTATTTTCTATAAATATATACACGATAAAAGTAAACGGATTAGTGCCTTGAAAATTCTAAAAAATTACGAGGCTAACGCTTTACTAATTCACTCATATTTCTAAAAACATCATAATATCTCCATTTATTTCACCCCTTCTCCCACGTATTATTCCCCCGGTCCGCGTCGGGATAGTTGTAGTTGGGATCGATGACCACTTTGGTGACGGCGCTTTTGTTATTAACATGCAGCACTTTTTGGGTAGCGCCCTGCAGCCAGGTATTCACTGAAATGTGCCGGCTGAGGGTTTGGCCATTCATCAGCGTGATCTGCACTGTGGCCGGCATCGGAACTTGCCCCTTGTCCCGGATGGTGATGTCAGCGCCGTGGGCCGTCTGCTCCACCTTTCCACGGCCTGGTCGAGTGTCCACGTTTCGTAGTACCAGCTGCGCCAAAACCAGTCCAGGTTGCGACCGCTGACGTCATCAAAAGTGCGGAAGAAATCCCAGGGGTACGGATGTTTATACTGCCAGCGCCGCATAAACGTTTGATAGGCTTTGGTAAACGTCTTTTTGCCGAGGAGCCCGCGCAGGGCAATCAGCATCGAGGCCGGTTTTGCATAGGAGGCCACCCCGTGGGCCAGCCCGCTGTATTGATAATCCGACCAGCGCATAATCGGCCCCTCCTGGTCCGTTTTAGTCACCTGCAGGTAACTGTTGAATAATAACTTGTGGACGTTCGTCGGTTTCATATGATAATAATCTTTGGCAGCCTGGCTTTCCAAAAAGGTCGCCGTGCTCTCATCCATCCAGCCGTAACGCCGTTCATTGGTAGCCAGT
>DASQZP010000204.1:0-2155 GCA_035638655.1 Bacteroidales bacterium | reverse complement strand
TATCTTTTATCTGGTTTAATGAGCCAATGTATGTATTGTCCAGCTCATCGGATTCAGGACAAACAATTCCTACTGTTTCCTGTCTGATCTGAGTCTGTAGCAGTATATCATTCACCCTTTTCGCTTCATTGTGAAAACCTACAATTACCAGCCTCTTCTTTTTGGTATTGTTCATCCTGAAGTCCATTAATCCCAGTAAATGAAGAATATAGCGAAATCCGACAGAAACGATAAAAGTCCATGCTGCACCAAATAGCAGGAGTGCCCTTGAATATCGTAAATGTTCAGGCAATAGTGCATATGCTATTAACAAAATTACAGTTCCGCTGAAAATACCTTTTATTACGTTGCCTGGTTTGGGCGATCGGTCGTAGCCGCCGCTGAAAAATATAGACAGCAGCCACACAAGAATATACGCCGGTACAACAACAGTCAGGTATTCGGAAGGATAGCTTCCGGGATGCCCGAACTTCACTTTTTCATAGTATTGGGTAAGGTAATAATTGCCACCATATATGAGGAAAAAATCAACCAGTGGCAACATTATTTTTTTAAAGAATCTTTTCAGGATTGACAATCCTGCCCTGAAATAAATGGCTGCATTAATTAGTGTGCTGAATAGCCGGGCATTCTTTTTTGAGAAATGTTTTTTAGCAAAAATGATCATGGCATTATAAAATACCATTACATAATTGATGCTTCCTTTTTTGGTGCTTTCTCCTTTGTAATGGATAATAGTTGTTCCGGGATAGTAATAATTACGGTATCCGGCTTTAATGATTCGCCAGGAAAGATCAATATCTTCACCGTACATAAAAAAGGTTTCATCCAGCAGTCCGGTCTTTTCCAGGGCCTCATTTCTGATAAACATAAATGCACCGGGAAGAATTTCTATTTCATGAGTTTCTTCCCTGCTTAAATATCCCAGGTGATATCTGCTGAAAATACGTGAACGAGGGAAGATTTTTGAGAAACCAAATATTTTATAAAAGGCAACTGAAGGGGTTGGGAGAGCCCTTTTTGATTCCGGTAAAAAATTTCCTTTGCCGTCAATCATTTTTACTCCCACAGCTCCCGCTTCCGGATGTGCTTCCATAAAACTGATACAGGCATCAAAAGTTCGCTCTTCGACCACAGTATCAGGATTAAGCAATAAAATATATTTGCCTGATGCCAGACGGATTGCCTGGTTATTTGCTTTGGAAAAGCCTGCATTTTCTTTGTTTTCTATCAAATGCACACCAGGAAATTTTTCCCTGATCATGGCACACGAACCATCCACAGAATTATTATCAACGACAAATATCTCAGCTTCGGTAGAATGAATGGCCTTGTACACCGAATGCAGGCATTGCTCCAAAAAGTGTTTGACGTTGTAATTAACTATAATGACGGAAAGATGCATCAATAAAGTAAATATGAAATTTTAGAAAAACCGGAAATGTTACTGCTTAATTTGTCCGCATTGCATTAAAACCATTCTGCAGGCATTTTTATTACCCATTGAGCAGGCTTTCCCGAAATTTTCGCAGGCACTTATTCTGTCTTCTTTTCTGAAGTATGTCATTCCTAAATTAAAATAGGTAACATCATTGTCTGGGTTGAGTTCAATTGATTTATTAAAATCCTTGATTGCCTGATCATAATCTCCCAGCTCATAATAAACCCTGCCTCTGCTGTGATACGCACTTGCTTTTTCAGGACCCGATTCAATTGCTTTGTTCAGGTCTTCTTCTGCTTTGTCATATTCTTTTAGTTCAAGATAGGAAACACCACGGTTCAGTAATACATTGAACTTATTGTAATCAGGATCAATCCGGATGGCTGTATTGAACGATTCAATGGCTTTTTCATAATGCTCTTTTTTATTTTCAAGCATCCCCTGGGCATAATAATATTGTGGGGCATCAGGGTGATTTTTAAGTGCCTGGTCAAGAATAGACTGTGCTTCCTTTGGCTGTTCCATAAAATGATAGGCCAGTATTTTCCCGGCAGTGGCATCCGGATATTCTGGTTTCATGGCCAACCCTCTGTTGAAATCACTGAGGGCCATATCATAATCTTTTAGATTGAGTCTGATTTCACCACGCAGGTAATACGATTTCGGGTTGTTCCCGTTGATCGAAAGAGCCTGATTAATGTCATTTAGAGCCGA
>DASQZP010000203.1:0-2108 GCA_035638655.1 Bacteroidales bacterium | reverse complement strand
GGATAAACAAGATTGTAGGCGATGTTGCCTCTTATCTTATGCCGGTTCCAATGGCTTCCGCAACAATGGACGGATGCATGGAAAACGGCCGGGACATGATGCACGGAGGCGCAAAATATAATTCTACCGGTACGGTGATTCTGGGTATTGCCACTGCTGTGGACAGCCTTTCCGCCATCAGGTACATGGTTTATGATAAAAAGTTATGCACTGCAAAGGAGCTATATGATGCTGTAATGGCCGACTGGAAAGGTTATGAACTGCTCAGGCAGCAGGTTGTAAATGAGGCTCCGCACTACGGAAACGGTGATCCCTATTCCGATGAAATCGCATCATGGGTAGCTGATCTCTACACCAGCCGCACCTACACATATGAAAACTCCCGGGGGAAATACAGGCCCGGAATATATTCAGCCGGAGCACATGTTTTGCACGGCTACCAGACATGGGCAACACCTGACGGACGTTTTAACGGGCAGCCTATATCAGACTCGGCTTCTCCTTCCCGCGGAGCCATAAAAAACGGCCCCACAGGTGTTGCAAGATCAATACTCGCACTGAATCCGTCAAATTTCAGCAACGGCCTGCAGTTTAATATAAAATTTCATCCTTCATCAGTTGAAGGTGCGGCAGGAACTGAAAAGATGAAACAGTTTATTAAGAGCTTTTTCAAACAGGGGGGCATGCAGCTCCAGTACAATATAGTAGATGCTGATACATTAAAACAGGCACAGGCCAACCCTGATGATTATAAGGATCTTGTGGTAAGGGTTGCAGGTTTTTCAGCATATTTTGTTGAACTGTATGAAGACCTTCAGAATGAATTGATAAACAGAAGTGAGGTCTCTATGTAAATAGTTTTCATAATCAGTCAAGTATTCATCCGGTATACAAAAACTTTTCAGGAATGATCCATTACAATATCTTGTGGTCCAAATAGGTTGTGTTAAATTGCATAACTTGACTTATGTTGCGAGTTGGTTTAACCCATTGAAAAAAGGAAGTTATAAGAATGTGACTGTGGATATTTTAAATATCCATAAAAAGCAATGAGTTATCCTGCTTATTGATGATGCTGGATATAGAACTGATAACATAATAATATTCCCCATATTATACTTGTTCCTTTAACTGGCAGGATGCTCTACCGGTTTATAAACTATCAAGCCATGCCATCATGTCTTTATCACTTTCCCATTGAAGTAAGTCTTGTATCTTTGAATCGGATATAATTACCGATTTCATATACCTGATAAAATGTTTTTGTATATCGCGTTTGTGCTTGAGATCAAGATGGAGGTAAACAGTTGTTGACTGGATGTTGTCATGCCCTAAACGGTTTTTGATATCCGTTATGGATTCACCGCGGTAAAGAAGATCCACCGCTCTGGAATGCCGGAAACTGTGAGCAGGATTGATATACTTCAGTCGTTTTGCAGGAATGGCCATAGAAAGATATTTTTTACAGAGACGATAAATACCATGCCTTGTAAGTTCCTCTCTTCTTTGATTGATAAAGATACGATTCTGGTATTTTGCTTTAGGCTCTACACGATATTTTTTTATATAAAGCTGTATGAGCTGTGATGTTCTTTTTTCAAGGGGGATAATGCGAAAACGCTCCCCCTTTCCCAGAATGGCAAGTGTATTATGATCAGGATCGAAGTAATCGATATTGAGGGTTGTTATCTCACTGGCCCTTGCCCCTGAGTCATAGAGGAGATGAAGCAGGGTATAATCCCGGAAGCCGTCCCTTCTCTTGATGTCTACACATTGAAAAACTTTTAGTATCTCATCCTGATAGAGAAAGCCTACCAGGGGTTTCCGAGTGCGCTTCTGGGGGATATTAAGTATCCTGTCCGCCAGCTCCCTGTGTTCAGGACTCATAAACCTGATCATTTTAGCAAAGGACTTAATGGCAGCCAGTCTTTGATTCCGGGTCTTTGCAAGGTTATTGCGCTCAACCTGCAGTTCGTTTAAAAATGCAATAATCAGCTCTGATGAGATATGCTCCACCTTGAGAGAGCTTATTTTGTTGTCATAATGTTTTGCAATAAAAGGCAGAAAAAGTCTGAAGGTATCGCGGTAGGATTTGACAGTATTATGGC
>DASQZP010000202.1:0-11646 GCA_035638655.1 Bacteroidales bacterium | reverse complement strand
ATTGAAGATACTGCACAAGCCCTTGGTGCTGATTATACTTTTTCTTCAGGAGAAGTTATGAAAGCCGGAACCATCGGGCATTCTGGATGTACTTCATTTTTCCCGTCAAAAAACCTTGGAGCTTTTGGTGATGCCGGTGCGGTATTTACTAATGATGATGATCTTGCCGCTTCGTTGCAGTCTGTAGTGAATCATGGTATGACTGTCAGATACTATCATGACAGACTGGGTGTAAATTCCAGACTTGACAGCATCCAGGCAGCCATTTTACGTATTAAACTCAGGCATCTTGATGAGTACAATCAGGCGCGTAAAGAGGCAGCAGCTTTCTATTATAAAGCTTTCAGTAATGAACCCTTACTAACAACACCTTATTGTAGCAAAGAATCCTCACACATTTATCACCAGTATACCCTGTTGCTGGACAAGAAAATAAATCGTGATAAGTTGCGAAATTATCTGTCAGAGAACAAGATACCTTCCATGATTTATTATCCTGTTCCGTTGCATCTGCAAAAGGCATACGCATCCCTTGGTTACAGAAAAGGCGATTTCCCGGTTACGGAGGATCTCTGTAACAGAGTACTGTCATTACCCATGCACAGTGAGATGGACAAATTGCAGCTTGAATATATAACCGACCATATATTGCAGTATTTAAAAAGATAAATTAATTATGAATAATGAATATTTAGCTCATGAAACTGCTGTAATTGATGAAGGATGCAGTATTGGCA
The DNA here is from genome assembly GCA_035638655.1 of Bacteroidales bacterium. GTDB lineage: Bacteria > Bacteroidota > Bacteroidia > Bacteroidales > DASQZP01 > DASQZP01. The sequence continues at coordinate 10,909 of DASQZP010000202.1, read as the reverse complement.
AAGGCACAAAAATCTGGCATTTTTCTCATCTCATGAGTGGATCAGTAATAGGAGAGAATTGCAATATTGGTCAAAATGTTGTGGTTTCGCCAGATGTGGTGTTGGGGAACAATGTAAAGGTGCAAAATAATGTTTCCATTTATACCGGTGTTATTTGTGAAGATGATGTATTTCTGGGGCCTTCGATGGTTTTTACCAATGTGGTTAATCCGCGTAGTGCCGTTAACCGCCGGGATCAATATATGAAAACAAGGGTAGGAAAAGGAGCTACCATCGGCGCCAATGCTACTGTTGTGTGCGGGCATGATATTGGAGAATATGCCTTTATTGGTGCAGGTGCTGTGGTTACCAAAACAGTAAAAGCATATGCTCTTATTGTAGGAAACCCAGGAAGGCAAACAGGATGGATGAGTGAATACGGTCAAAAGCTGCTCTTTGATGAAAAAGGTCATGCTGTATGCCCGGAAAGTGGAGAAAAGTATCAGCTGAAGAACGGAAATGTGAAAAAACTCTAAATTTGTAACAGAAAGAAAAAGAAAAATGAAGAATTTTGGTTTGGTTGGTATTGGCGGATATATTGCAGTAAGACATCTTAAAGCAATGCAGGAAACCGGTAATAACCTGGTCGCAGCACTGGACAGGAATGACAGTGTAGGTATCATCGACAGCTATTTTCCCAATGCTGACTTTTTTGTTGAGTTTGAGCGTTTTGACAGGCATATTGATAAACTGAGACGCAGTGGGACAAAAATTGATTACATGAGTATTTGTTCCCCTAATTATCTGCATGATTCTCATATCCGCTTTGCCCTCAGATCTCAGGCTGATGCTATCTGTGAGAAACCGCTGGTTCTTAATCCCTGGAATATTGATGCGTTGGCAGAAATAGAAAAAGAAACCGATAAAAAGGTATATAATGTTTTACAACTTCGGTTACACCCGTCAATTATAGCTCTGAAAGAGAAGATTGATAACAGTGAAGGAAAGATTTATGATATTGATCTGACGTATATTACCAGCAGGGGGAACTGGTATGATATCTCATGGAAAGGGGATGTCCATAAATCTGGCGGAATAGCAACCAACATTGGAGTGCACTTTTTTGACATGCTTACCTGGATCTTTGGAGATGTGAAGGAAAATATTGTTCATGTTTCCCAGGCTTCCAAAGCTGCGGGTTTTCTTATGCTTGAGAAAGCCAGGGTCAGGTGGTTTCTTAGTGTTGATTATAATGATCTGCCCGAAAATATCAAAGAAAAAGGACAACGCACTTACAGATCGATAACCGTTGAAGAAGAGGAGATAGAGTTTAGTGGCGGATTTACAGATCTTCACACACAAACTTATGAAAAGATATTGGGTGGAGAAGGTTTTGGACTTGAACAGGCCCGAAAATCTATTGAAACAGTATATACGATTAGAAACGCTTCTCCTGCAGGATTGAGAGGCGAGTATCATCCCTTTTGTAAGAATATTTAAAAGTCAAACAATGTTATTTTAAAGAAGATGGATTTATATCAGAAACTCTTAAATAAAGAAGAAAAACTTGCCATTATCGGGCTGGGATATGTTGGTTTGCCCATTGCACTGGAATTTGCCAGAAAAATATCTGTTATTGGTTTTGATATCAAAGCCGACAGGGTTGACCTTATGAAGAAAAAAGTTGACCCCAGCCGTGAACTTGATTCTTCAGCATTTGATGATTGTGACATCAAGTTCACAGCAGATATTGAGGACTTAAGAGAAGCCCGCTTTTTTATAGTCGCTGTTCCAACCCCGATAGATGGTTATAATATGCCGGACCTCAAACCTGTATTGGGAGCAACAGAGATGGTTGGGAAAGTGCTCAAAGAGGGCGACTATGTTGTGTACGAATCTACCGTTTACCCCGGATGCACTGAGGAAGAATGTGTTCCTTTACTGGAAAAGGTTTCAGGCCTTGCTTACCAATCAAACTTTAAAGTAGGATTTTCGCCCGAACGGATTAATCCCGGAGACAAAGAGCATACACTGACAAAGATTGTCAAAGTAACCAGTGGTTGCGATGAAGAATCAGCTGAGATAATTGCAAAAGTTTATGAACTCGTAATTACAGCAGGTGTACACCGGGCAGCCGCGATTAAGGTGGCAGAGGCTGCCAAAATCATTGAAAACACACAGCGGGATATCAATATTGCCTTTATGAATGAATTGTCAATCATTTTTAACCGGATGAATATCAATACCTATGAGGTGTTGGAAGCTGCCGGCACAAAATGGAATTTCCTGAAATTTTTCCCTGGCCTGGTTGGTGGTCACTGTATTGGTGTAGATCCCTATTATCTTTCATATAAAGCAAGAAAACTTGGGTATCATGCCCAGATAATAAATTCCGGCCGGTTTATCAATGATTCGATGGGAGGCTATGTGGCAAAGCAAACTGTTAAGAAAATGATTGCAGCCGGCAAAAGCCTCAATGATGCACCTGTTCTGGTTATGGGAGCCACGTTTAAGGAAAATGTCAGTGATATACGCAATTCCAAGGTAGCGGATATCGTTAATGAACTGGTTTCATATGGCGTTAAGGTTGATGTTATTGACCCCTATGCTGATCCCAATGAAGTAATGCATGAATATGGTTTTAAGCTGGTAAATAAAATAGGGAAAGATTATCATGCAGTGGTGGTTGCTGTAAACCATCGGGAATATGTTAATCTGGATGAAAATTATTTCAAATCAATACTTGAAGGAGGTAAAGGGGTACTGGTCGACATAAAAGGTATTTATAAAGGAAAGATAAATGATTTAATTTACTGGAGTCTTTAGGGCTCTGCAGAAACGGAGTTGAATTAATTATGAATAAAAAAATACTTGTAACAGGAGGAACCGGCTATATTGGATCACATACCGTTGTTGAACTGATAGAAGAAGGATTTGATGTAGTAGTTGTTGATAATCTGTCGAATTCAAACATCGAAGTATTAGATGGCATTGAGCGGATTACCGGAAAGCGTCCGGCTTTTGAACAATTTGATCTTTGTGATACAAAAAAGGTCAGGGAGTTTTTCGGTAAATATTCATCAATAGAGGCAATAATACATTTTGCAGCTTTTAAAGCAGTTGGTGAGTCGGTGGAAAAACCACTGGATTATTACCAGAATAACCTGATGTCTTTAATAAATTTGCTGGAGAGCATGCGGGATTTTAATGTTCCCGGCATTGTTTTCTCTTCCTCCTGTACTGTTTACGGACAACCCGACACCTTGCCGGTTTCTGAAGAAGCCCCGATAAAAAAAGCGAATTCACCTTATGGTAATACAAAACAGATTTCAGAGGAGATTATTCAGGACAGTATTGCTGCCATAGAATCAATCAAGGCGATATCCCTAAGGTATTTTAACCCTGTTGGCGCCCATCCCTCTGCTGAAATTGGAGAGCTTCCCACGGGAATTCCCAATAACCTCGTTCCTTTCATTACACAGACAGCTGCAGGTATCCGGGAACAGATAAGGGTTTTTGGTACAGATTATAATACTCCGGATGGCAGTGCCATACGGGATTATATTAATGTTGTTGATCTTGCAAAGGCACATGTTGTAGCAATCAGAAGATTAATTGAGGACAGGAATAAAAACAGGTTTGAAGTATTTAACCTTGGTACCGGCAACGGTGTTTCTGTGCTGGAGATCATAAACAGTTTTGAAAGGACCACCGGCGTGAAACTCAATTATACACTTACCGGTCGTCGGGCAGGTGATGTGGAGCAGGTTTGGGCTGATACTGCTTATGCAAATGAAGAACTTGGCTGGAAAGCCGAAAAATCGCTGGATGAAACACTGCTCTCAGCATGGAAATGGGAAAAGAAACTGAGAAATATTGAATAGAGATTCATTAGGATCCTTATAAAATTCAAATCAAGTGATGGTGGGAAACTCTGCAAACAGACTGATAAGGATTGCTTTAATACTGAGCATTATTACAATTGTCTATAATGTACTGGAGGGGTTGTTCTCAGTTTATTTTGGAATGGAGGATGAAACACTGGCTTTGCTGGGATTTGGCATAGACAGCTTTGTCGAGGTAATTTCCGGATTTGGTATTGCACACATGATCTGGAGGATGAAATATTCGAAAATTGAAAGCAGGGATAAGTTTGAGCGTGATGCACTGCGCATTACGGGATTTAGTTTTTATGTATTAACTGCCGGTCTGGTTACTGGTGCAGTGCTTAACCTGATTAGTGGGCGACAGCCTCAAACTACAATAGTGGGTATAATTGTTTCCTCCATTTCAATCCTTACGATGTATTTTCTTATGCATTATAAATTAAAGGTAGGGAAGAAGCTGAATTCCGACGCGATAATTGCAGATGCCCATTGCACCAGAACTTGTTTTTATCTCTCCATAATACTGCTTGCCTCAAGTGGGTTGTATGAAATATTCCATATTGGCTATATTGATATTGCCGGCTCACTAGGAATTGCCTGGTTTGCTTTCTCTGAGGGGAAAGAAGCTTTTGAAAAGGCTAAGAGTGCCGGATTGAGCTGTTGTGATCATTGTTAACCAGTTTGTAAAAGAGAATTATTATTTATTAACCGATAAAACCAGTCATGTCTAAAAAAATATTAATTACCGGAGGAGCCGGATTTATAGGTTCACACGTTGTACGTTTATTTGTAACTAAATATCCGGATTATGAGATTTATAACCTGGATAAATTAACCTATGCAGGCAACCTGGAGAATCTGTCGGATATTGACCAGCAGCCTAATTATCATTTTATTCACGGAGATATTAATAATGCTGCTTTTCTTGCTGAATTATTCGTGAAGGAACGTTTTGACGGGGTAATTCACCTGGCTGCTGAATCCCATGTTGACCGGTCCATTTCTTCTCCGATGGATTTTATAACCACCAACATCGTTGGTACAGTCAACCTGTTGAATGCTGCACGGGCCATCTGGCAGGATGATCCCGCTGGCAAACTGTTTTACCACATATCTACTGATGAGGTGTATGGTTCACTGGGTGAAGACGGGTTATTTACTGAAGAAACCGCTTATGATCCCAGAAGTCCTTATTCTGCTTCCAAAGCAAGTTCCGATCACCTGATCCGGGCTTATTTTCATACATTTAATGTGCCTGTGGTGTTGTCTAATTGTTCAAACAATTATGGTCCCAACCAGTTTCCTGAGAAATTAATTCCGCTGGCAATTAATAATATCAAGACAAATAAGCCAATCCCTGTATACGGAAAAGGAGAAAATATCCGTGACTGGTTGTATGTGGTTGATCACGCACGTGCTATTGACAAGATCTTTCATCAGGGTGAAATGGGTGAGACCTATAATATAGGAGGAATTAATGAATGGAAAAATATTGACCTGATCAGGTTGCTTTGCAGGATTATGGACAGGAAACTTAACAGGGCCGAAGGGGAATCAGAGAAACTTATCACTTTCGTGAAGGACCGTGCCGGACATGATCTGCGATATGCTATCGACTCTTCAAAATTACAAAGGGAATTGAACTGGTCACCTTCTCTGCAGTTTGAGGAAGGGTTAGAGAAAACAGTAGACTGGTATCTGGAAAATAATAAATGGCTTGAAAATATCCTCACAGGTGAATATGAGAAATATTATCAGAGCCAGTACAAGGAGCGGTAGAGCATCATTTTACTCTACCGTCACTGATTTTGCAAGATTTCTTGGCTGATCCACATTGCAACCTCTCATTACAGCAATGTGATAGGAGAGCAGTTGCAGTGGTATAACCGTGGTAAGTGCAGCGAGGGCTTCATGAGTTTCTGGTACTTCAAGGGTGTGATCGGCCATTTTCCTGATCACTGTATCACCCTCGGTAACAACAGCGATTACTTTTCCGTTCCTGGCTTTTACTTCCTGTATGTTGCTGACAATCTTATCATAAGACTTGTCTTTGGTAGCAATCACCACAACGGGCATGTTTTTGTCTATCAGTGCAATAGGGCCGTGTTTCATTTCGGCAGCTGGATATCCTTCAGCATGTATATAGGATATCTCTTTTAGCTTAAGTGCACCTTCAAGAGCTACCGGGAACAAATAACCCCGGCCAAGGTAGAGAAAATTAGTGACATCTTTGTAGAGAGCTGCAATGTCCTTAAAAGCTTCATTTGATTGCAATGTTTTTTCAATTTTCTCCGGTATTAGAGTCAGTTCGCCGATGAGTTCATGGTATTTCTCGATGCTTAAAATGTTGCGTGTTTTACCCAGCAACATAGCCATCATAGCCAGTACTGTAACCTGGGCAGTGAAAGCCTTTGTGGAAGCAACACCAATTTCAGGACCGGCATGGGTATAGACACCCCCATCGGTTTCCCTGGGTATACTACTGCCTACAACATTACAAATGCCAAGCACCATTGCACCAGACTCTTTGGCTTGCTTAATAGCTGCCAGTGTATCTGCTGTCTCACCGCTCTGGCTGATGACGATGATAACATCATCTTTATAAATAACCGGATTTCTGTACCTGAATTCTGACGCATATTCTACTTCAACCGGGATACGGGCGAATTCTTCAATCATGTATTCTCCAACTAATCCGGCATGCCATGAGGTACCACATCCGATGATAATAATCCTCTTTGCTTCAGCCAGTCTGGGTAATACATTAAACAGTCCGCCAAGATGAACTTCCTTTCCGTCCTGGGCTACCCGGCCCCTGAAGGTATCAAGGATGGATCGGGGCTGTTCAAAAATCTCCTTTAGCATAAAATGCTCATAACCATTCTTGTCAATCTCACCAATATCCAGATCAAGCCTGGTGATTTTGGGAATAAGCTTATTATTCTTTATGGTTTTTAGGATGAGCTCACCGCGTTTGATGATGGCCACATCATTATCGTTCAGATAGATAACACTATTAGTGTGTTCAATAATCGGAGTGGCATCTGAGGCAAGGAAATATTCACCGTCTCCTACACCTATTACCAGAGGGCTGCCTTTCCGGGCTGCAATAAGCTTATCCGGCTCATCATTACAGATGATTACCAGTCCGTATGCTCCCACAACCTTCGTAAGTGCCAGTCTTACTGCAATTTCAGCACTCACTTTACCCTTGATGTAGATATATTCAATAAGGTTTACGAGTACCTCAGTATCGGTATCACTGACAAATGAATATCCGCGGTTTTCCAGTTTTTTCTTGAGAAGAGAATAATTCTCAATAATTCCATTATGTATTAATGTAAATTTATTTCCCTGGGAAGTATGCGGATGTGCATTGATGTCATTTGGTTCGCCATGTGTTGCCCAGCGTGTATGGCCAATACCCATTGTACCTTTAATATCCTTTCCAAGTGCAAAATGTTCAAGATCACTGACCTTTCCATGGCATTTATAAGTCTTGACATTTTTGTTCAAAATGGATATTCCGGCCGAATCATAACCCCTGTATTCCAGTCTTTTCAGACCGTTCAATAATATAGGATAAGCCTCTTGATTTCCAATATATCCAACAATTCCACACATAATAAATATTACAGTTTATTATAAATGATTTTAAATTTTACACCGGCGTTACGGCCGTTTTCATTTGCTTTCAGCACTACACGATTTGCAGAAATTGTATTTGAAGACGGATACAGGTAGAACTCAGTAGCATCTGTTCTGCCAAGAAGAAAAGCCTGAATCTGTCGTGTAATATTAAAAGTATAGCTATGATTATCGCTGTCATAGGTTCCGTCAATAAATGTTGCTCCGGAGTTTTGATCCAGGACATTAATGAGGTTTCCTTCACTGTCTTTTGTAAGAATAAGCATTGTTGGAGGAACAGCAGGAAGGTTTGATGACGTTTGATTATCTGTCTTAACCTGTACTTCCAGCTGAGCCTTAAGGACAGAAACAGCACCGGGATTTGATTCACGAAAATCCTGCAACCCGGGAATGTTTATTTTTGCACATACACCATTTGTAGCCTGTACGTACATTAAACTGTCGGATAATGTTGTGTCTTGTAATTCAGCCTTAAATGCAGCATTTGAATAATCGTGGGTGTACAGGTTCATGGTAGGCAAGTCAGAACCAAAATAATAATTAAAAGAAAGGGAATCCGATGTGCTGTTCTGGTAATATAATGTCATGCGGGAGATATTGTCCAGATGATTAATAAAGTAAACAGCACCGCCGGATGTAACGTCAGATTCAGCTGTAATGAATAAGCCTTTGAAATAATTTAAAAATTCTGTTGCATCAGCATTTGAAGTAGTATCAATATTTAACAGACTAAATGCCAAACTATTATCAAGCTTAATTTTGATCAGTGAATCAGACCAGTCTGCTATAGAAGCAGGTAATGGAAGTTCCAGATGATATGGTGACGGATCCATGTCTGATTTAAGAGTTGTATCATACTGCAGCAGCTGAGTGAGTTTATACACCTTAATTGACGGGACGTAGGTTGAATCTCCGTAGATGGCAGAAACGCTTAGATACAAGATCAATGAATCCGGTGCAGGGTTTTCACCAAAATTTTTTCCCGGGATATCAGGAAGCAGCGTGGCCATAAACGAAGCACGGGTGCCTCCAAAAACAGGATCAGTCAGATTCCCGACAGAAAGCAGTGTACGGTTATTTGAAACTACCGGGTCCTGTTTCTCTGTATGGGTAATTATATTTGAATCAATCATAAATTCCGGCTGAATACGGTCACCTGGTGGCAGCAGATCCAACCCCAGGTCTGTTGGGGTGTCATTACATCCCGGAAGTATCAGGAGGGATATAAGCCCGGTAATAATCAGTAAGAGAGGAAATCGCTTAAATGTCAGGATTATCTTATTATTTATCATTCGTTTCATCCATTAATATTTTGTCATAAAACTGAGAGTACTCATCTATATACTTTTCCTCTGGTTGAAAACCCAAAACCGGCTTATTTATTTTGTCCAGATACTCATTTATTTCAGGATTAATTTCATTGCTGCCTTTGATAACGGCATCAGACATGTCAATAGCAAAGCGGGAAATATTTACGAAATCCGGTTTTTCGAGTTGGGCAACATCTTTTTCATCAACACCATCAAAGAGGACCTTCTTTTTGAACGATTTATTTAAAGTTTTATCAAAACCATCATCATATAATGAATATATAACTTTAGAATTGGCAAAAATCGGATCCTCATCATAGGCTTTTTTGATATATAAAGGTACCATGCTGGTTATCCACCCATGACAATGAATTATATCCGGTGACCATCTTAATTTTTTAACCGTTTCGAGCACTCCTCTGGCGAAGAATATCGCCCGTTCATCATTATCCTCAAAAAATTCACCATTGTCGTCTGTCAGAACATGTTTGCGGTGGAAATAATCTTCATTATCGATAAAATAAACCTGCATGCGTGCAGATTGAATAGAGGCCACTTTAATTATCAGCGGATGATCAGCATCATCAATAATGAGATTCATTCCCGAAAGGCGGATGACTTCATGTAATTGATTGCGTCTTTCATTGATCAAGCCGTATCTTGGCATAAAAGTTCTTATTTCTTTTCCTCTTTCCTGTATACCTTGTGGTAAATTTCTTCCAATATTTGCCATTTCTGATTCGGGAAGGTAGGGGGTGATTTCCTGAGAAATAAATAAAACTTTTGTGTTTTTCATTTCTTGTTCAAAATTAGTTACAAAACATCCTGCAAAAGTACTAAAAATAATTCACAATTCGTTGGCAGTATATTTTTGTGAATTCCCTGAAACCTGTTCCCTCCTGTATCGTTTGAATACATTTTTGTATAAAGTTTTTTCTTTTGTGTATATTTGCACTTTTTAAAATTTATGCAGGTATTTGGTAAAACAAAAGGTGTTGTTGATGCGCTCAACAAACTTAAAAAAGAGGGAAAGAGCATTGGCTTTGTACCTACAATGGGAGCCTTGCATGCAGGACATATAACCCTTATTGAAAGAGCTGTCAGTGAGAATGATATTGTAGTTGCCAGCATTTTTGTAAACCCTACTCAGTTTAATGATCAGAATGATCTTCGGAATTACCCCAGAAACCTGGAAAAAGATCTCAGAAACCTGGAGGCTGCAGCTTGCGATATTGTTTTTTTCCCGGAGGTAATTGATATGTATCCTGAACCGGATAACCGGGTATTCAATTTTGGCAGGCTTGAAGAAGTTATGGAAGGAGCACATCGCCCTGGTCACTTTAATGGCGTTGCGCAGGTGGTGAGTAAATTTTTTGATATTATTAAACCGCACAGGGCTTATTTTGGGGAAAAGGATTTTCAACAGCTCACGATTATCAGGGAAATGGACAGGCAACTGTCTTTTCAGATTGAAATCGTGCCCTGTCCGATAGTCAGGGAACCAGATGGACTTGCCATGAGCTCCCGGAACCAGTTACTTTCTCCTGAACAAAGAGCAAGCGCTCCGCTTATAGCAAAAACTCTGTTCTATGCACAAAAACATATTAAGGATTGGAGTGTTGAACAAATGAAGGAGGAAGTTATCGGTACAATTAATCAGGATGAAAATCTTGAAGTTGAATATTTTGAAATTGCCGATGAAAATACATTATTACCAATCGAAAACTGGCATGATTCTGACAGACCCCGTGCTTTTATTGCAGTTAAAGATGGTGGTGTTCGTCTGATAGATAATGTGATTTTTTATTAGTAACTTTGCTTTGTTATGAATATTGAAGTAGTTAAATCAAAATTACATAAGGTAACAGTCACTGAAGCAAATCTTCAGTATGTGGGTAGTATTACTATTGATGAAGATTTACTGGATGCTGCCAATATGATTGAGAATGAGAAAGTACAGGTTGTAAATATCAATAATGGGGAACGCCTGGAAACATATATAATCAAGGGAGAAAGAGGTTCAGGCCAAATTTGTATGAATGGCCCGGCTGCGCGAAAAGTAGCAATTGGAGATGTAATAATTAT
>DASQZP010000201.1:0-4000 GCA_035638655.1 Bacteroidales bacterium | reverse complement strand
ATCTTTCAAAATCTGGATGATGTCGCAGGAACCTGCATCACGCTAATTGAACTTGGCCGGATTTATAATGAAAATGGCGAGGTGGATAAAGCTCTTGCCAATTATATCCAGGCACTCAATGATGCAGAAAATCTTCAGAATAATGATCTTGCCTCCAGGGCATTAACCGGACTTGGACAGGTTTATGCTGAGCATGATCGAAATAAAGAAGCCCAGGATGCATTTATGCGAAGCCTTACCTACGCTATTAATGGCAACAATAAATCCTTAATTGAAGAAAATTACCTGGAATTATCGAAATTGTGGGAGAAAAACGGAGATTTTCAAAAATCACTGGAACTTTATAAAAAATATACTGCAGTTAAAGATTCCATGCTGAATAAAGAAGTAAAGGATAAAATCCTTACTTCTGAACTTGAGGAGAAAGAAATTGAAAATCAATTATTAAGAAAAGATAATGAAATTCAGCGCCTGAGAATTGACAGGCAACATTCCAAAAGAACCACTTATTTTATTATTCTGTTCTTTGTACTACTGACTTTGATTATCCTTATTATTTTGATTCGGCAAAAAAGCCAGCATAATAAGAAACTTCAGCAACTTAACAACAGTCTGGAGAGTACAGTACACGAAAGAACCATTGAGCTGCAGCAAGAAATAAATGATCGTACCCGAAGTGAAAATGAATTAAGAAAGGCAGAGGAACGGTATTTTATTGCCCAGCAGGCTGCAAGAATTGGCAATTGGGAGATAAGTCTTGATAATGATGAAATAATTGTATCCAATAATATTGAGAATCTTTTCGAAATGCCAGAAGGATCGTTTAGTGGAAAATTTGAGGATTTTTTTAGTATTGTTCATCCGGAGGATGTGGGATTACTGAAGGATGCAATACAAGATGCCCGAAACGGGAAAGAAATTATCAGGCTGGAACATCGTATTATTGTGCCCGGAAAGCAAATCAAGTGGATTGCTGAGTATGCCAGGACTATAACTAACAATGAAGGCATACCATACCGGTTAACAGGAATTGTTCAGGATATTACAGCACGTAAAAATTTTGAAGAACAACTCATTATCAGTGAGAAAAAGTACAGGGAAATAATTGATTCATTGCCCATAACCTATGCTGAGTCGGATGAATCTATGCATCTGATTTTTCTTAACAAAGCAGGACAAACCCTAACCGGATATAATGAAAAAGATATTGGAGAAGGTTTTCCTTTGAGCAAACTTATTCCTGATCATAATCAACTACGTGAAAATTTTCTGAGAGCTTTGCGTAGTGAAAGAAATGAACTGGCTAAATATAAATTAAGGCATAAAGACGGTCGGCAGATAGATGTATTGATTAAATCCATTCCTCTTGAAAAAGAAGGAAAAATCGTAGGGATACGGAGTGCTGTAATTGACATTTCAGAAAATATTAAAATAAACCTGGCCCTTAAGGAAAGTGAAGAAAAATTCAGGGAACTATCTGCGATGTTGCCGGAGACTATTTATGAGTTCTCACTGGATGGTAAACTAACTTTCATAAATAATAACGGGCTAAAGATGTTTGGCTATGATTTCAGCGATTTTGAACAGGGAATCAATATTATTGATATCATAAGCCGTGACCAGGGATCTGTTGAAAGCACTGTAAATAAACTATTATATGGTCAAAAAGATGGAGGAGAAGAATTTGTTGCTATCAAGAAAGATGGTACCCGATTTCCTGTAATCCTGTATGCCAATCCCGTTCAGAAAAATGGTGAAATTACCGGAATACGGGGAATTGTTACTGATATCACCATTCGTAAAGAAATGGAAAATAAACTCAAGGAAGCACAAAAACTCCAGGCACTCGGTACACTGGCAGGTGGTATTGCCCATGATTTTAATAATATTTTGATGGGCATGCAATTGTTCACCGAACTGGCTATAAAAAAATTACCTCCTAATCATGCTTCACTTGCCGATTTACAAAAGGTGACCGCCTCCCAGTCCAGGGCAAAAGAACTCATCCGGCAGATTCTCGCTTTCTCCCGCCAGTCAGGAGACGACAGAGAACCGATTATGATACATGAGGTACTTTCTGAAGCCATGTCAATGATACGATCAACCCTGCCGGCAACAATACATGTAATTGAAGAAATACATCCATGTGGATATATTTCCGGCAATAAAGCACAAATACATCAAATTATGATGAATTTATGTACCAATTCATTACATGCCATGAATGGGAACGGTATTCTGAAGATAAAACTGGAGTCCGCTACTTCCGGAACTCAAAGCATCCAAAAGAAAGGAAAAAACGGGTCACGTAAGCCTTACAAAATGATAAAAATATCTGTCATTGATAATGGATCAGGGATGGATGAAAAAACCAGTCAGCGTATTTTTGAACCATTTTTCACTACCAAAAAAATTGGAGCTGGTACAGGACTTGGTCTTGCAACGGTTTATGGAATAGTCAAACAATATGGCGGTGAAATAAATTTCGATACTGCCGAGGGTAAAGGAACAGCATTTTATATATATTTGCAAGCACTTTAACAACCAGGTAATCCTACAACAAAACCTATGTATACCATTCTGATTATAGATGATGAGCCACTTATACTTGAAGGTCTTCAGCAGGCTCTCGAGCTCGAAGGACATAAAACCTACAGTGCAGCAAACGGTAAAGATGCTGTAAGCCTGATAGATGCAGGGCTTAAACCTGATCTGGTGATTACCGATATCATTATGCCCGAAAAAGACGGCATTGAGGTTATATGGAGTATCCAGGAGAAAATCCCTGAGACAAAAATCATTGCCATTTCGGGGGGTGGCAGGATCTCTGCCACCGACCATCTGAAGATCGCTGAAAAACTTGGTGCTAACAGTGTACTTACTAAGCCATTCTCAACTGAAGACCTGGTTAACGAAATCGAGAAGGTTTTTAAAGAATAAATACTAACATTACTTATGCCGTTCTTCCAGCACTGAAACTACTTCTTCCAGGGTGTGGTTTTTAGCACTTAATAAAACAAGATAATGATACATAAGATCAGCTGCCTCATTCAAAAATAAATCATCATGCTGATCTTTTGCTTCAATCACCAGTTCAACAGCCTCCTCTCCCACTTTCTGAGCAATTTTATTGATGCCTTTCTGAAAAAGGCTCGTGGTATACGAGTTTTCCGGCATGTCTTTTCTGCGCTGATGGATTAAATGCTGCAAGTCCTGCAAAAAAGAAATAGTATCCTGCTTATTCGTTTCATCAAAACAAGTATCACTTCCTGTATGACATACGGGTCCGGCCGGTTCAGCCTTAATCAGCAATGTGTCCTGGTCACAATCCGGAATTATTTCCTTAACATACAGAAAATTACCACTTTCTTCACCTTTTGTCCAGAGACGTTTTTTCGTTCTGCTGTAGAATGTAACCTTTTTCTCTTCCAAAGTTTTCTGATAGGCTTCCGGATTCATAAATCCAACCATTAATACTTTATTTGTTTTTATATCCTGAATTACAGCTGGCAGCAAACCTCCCTGTTTTTCAAAATCAAGCTCCTGTTTCATTATCAATATTTTAATTATTAAGTGACTGTCAGATTATATTCCCAATTCAGAAATTTAGATCTAAAACCTTAAATCAAAAAGTTATCATAATCAGGAATCCTACCCGCTGCCCCATTATCCTCTAAAGGGGGCTCACACACAGATTTTATTAAATTCAAATTCGTTTTTAATTGGTGCGCAGGATCCCCTTTAGGGGAAACAGGGGCCGTGCGACGAAAATAATGCTTTAGGACAAAAATACGATACTCATAATTAATTATTTTTCCCCATATTGAAACATTCTTTCATATCCGTACAGCTACTTCATTTTCATGTAAATATCCTTTAAGATCGGGAATACTTATTTCATTAAAATGGAATATACTGGCAGCCAGCGCGGCATCAGCCTTTCCTTCTCTGAATACCTCAGTAAAGTGTTCCATTTTTCCGGCACCTCCTGATGCAATCA